>NZ_JAOCHX010000002.1:0-157238 GCF_029843245.1 Empedobacter sp. GD03739
TACCTACTTAGGTTATAGTTTAGCTTAGCTTTAAAATACTCGTGTATAAATCTAAATGCTGTTGTGCAATTTGTTTGGGGTTGCAAAAGGTTAACGAATAATCTTCATTTAACTTGGCACTTTCTTTATTTACAAGAGCTTGTCGCAAGGCTTCCACTACAGAGTTAAAATCATTGGGTTGATAAGTCGGATTGTTATTTTGCTCCAAAACTTCTTTCATATTCCCTTTTGCCGCACCTACGACAACTTTACCAAACGTATAACCCATATAGATTACACCAGAATTGAGATTGTCAATTCGAGGACTAATGATAACTTTAGCTTGATTAAAATAAGTTTCCACCTCTTGATCTGACAAATATTTCGGAATAAAAACAATGTTTTTTTGCGTATATTTTTTTAACCTAAAATTATAGGCATACATCTTCAAAATGTCTTTTTTAAGATGAGTGTATGGATTTTTACCTATAATAGAATTACAAACAATTAATTGAGAATTCTTGATAGCTGCTTTAATAAAAGCATCTACAATCAATTGCTCTTCTTCTTTCTTCCTGATTGCACCAAAACTTAAGAATATATTTCTATTTGTTTCTTTAGGTTTCACATTATAGTATTTCGCGTAATTAGGGTGCTGAATAATTACGTTTCTTTTATGCGGATATAAACGCGTGCTAAACTCGCCTAAATTAACAATAGCATCAGCAACATTGTATACCAGTTCATATAATTTCTGATCTAATGCATGTCGCCGATGTGGTAAAGCATTATGTAAGGTAACTACTAATTTGCTTCCGTTCTGTTTGTGATAACTTAATCTACTTTCTAATACATGTAAATCACTTTCTTCAATTCTTCTCCAAGAAAACAATTCTTCTGGCCACTGAATATGAATAATATCAAATCGGATATTAGATGTCCAAAAATTTTGCGCTTCTGTTACTATTTCAACATCATTATTTAGCTCATCAACAATATCTTTAACATAAGTGTTTTGGGAGTTATATTGTGAAGTGATTAGAACTTTCATTTTTAATATATTTATTCCAATAATAATACTTTTTATTCCAAGCATGGCATCCAAAAGGTAATTCACCATTATTTAGTCTTAGTCCAATATCAGCTCCAAGATCTAAAGCAAACTTACATGCTGTTTTATATTTTGGTTTTTTTATATTCTTTGCTTCAAAACTCCAAAAGACATCTTCATTAAATAATGCCATTGGATCATTACTTTCTTTGAATTTATTAATTATTTTAGGATTAGTATGTTGAAGAGTATAAATAAATTTATTAATTTTTCTCAATGAAAATCCTCCGTTTCCTACTTGATATACTAAAATATCTTTATTGAAATACTTATTCATTTTCAAATTGAAAAACCTTCTAATTAAAAACTTTAATTTTTCGCTTCGAGTTTTTATGTAGTAAGATTTCTCTAACCACGGAGCACCTATATAGTCAAATCCTTTATTACACCAAAATGCAAGTTCATCTCTAAATACGTAACAATCTAGCTGGTAAACTAACATATAAGCAAAAGATTCGAAACGTCTATAAAAATCTAAAGATAGCATTAACTTATTATAACCTGAGATATTTTCGAAAAATATTGCATCAAAATATTCTACCTCAATACTTTTCTGTAAGATACTTTCGTAAGATGAGGTATTCAAACCCACAGGCGCTACAAATTTAATTGTATGATTCCCTAGTATTTTAAAACATTGCTTTAATGAAATAACCTCTTCAGCTGTTAATTGAATTTTATAGATCGGAATTATTATTATTTGTTTTTTCATAAACCTTTTTAATAAAATCTAAATAAACACCTTAATTTTTATTACTCATCCCAAAACTATTTCAATATTTAAGCTCAACTTTTTGAATTAAACATTTTTTTAAAATCTTCAAAAGAAATAAGGTTTAAACTTTCTTTTCTAAATTTTTCAAAAATTTTATATTCAAAAAAAGGATTATAAACATTTGTAGGTTCTCCCATTTTTTTTGTTTTTGAAATAATTCCAACTCCCCAATCAGTATCAATACAACATGAAGAGATATCATTTCTTAATCTATTTTTAAAAAAACTTTTCCAGGTTGTTCCATTCCAAAATCCTTTTGATGGTGATAATTTAAAATCATAATTTTCAGAAGCGTGAAACTCAGTTGGTGGATTACAATCGTGCATTATTATAAACCCATCATCTTTTAGATATCTTAATGAATTATAAATATCTTTTTCAACTTGTTCAGCCAAATGTAATCCATCTATAAATATTACATCAAATCTTATATTTTTATCTAAAAAAGTATTATTATCCAATCCATCAAAAAAAATATCACTTGTTACTTTAAAATCAACATCATTTAATTCATCTTCAAATCCAGGGTCTACACTGTATTTAATATCAGAATTAATTAAATTAAAATTATCTTCTCTTCTTCTTACACCTATTTCTAAATAAGTCGTAGGTTGATCAAATTGAGATAAAATAAAATTAATTATATCGGTTCTTTTATATAATTTGGATAATTCTGAATTTGTTAAAAATTCCGTATTCTTATAAAATTCATTTTCCAGATATTTTTCTGCTAAATGTATTTTAAATAGTTCTGCATTATTAATAACTATTTGATTTGATTTTATAAATTTTAATTTCATTATTTCCAATTAGATTTATTATATACAATTCCATGATTATAACTACCATGTATTAAAAAAGGTGATTTTGTATCAATTACTTCAAAATGACATACATTGTTAATTTCATCATATCTTTTTAATTTTGGTATATGAATAAATAATGTTAAATTATAGTTTCCTACAGCTAAAAATTTAGATTCAATTTCTAGCACATATCTATCTTTATCTTTTATAATATTAGTTTCTGAAGAAAAAATTCTATTTTCAAATAAATCATTTACTGTAATAAATAATTTACTATCAGTTATAATAGATAAATTTTCAATATTAACTTCAATTATTATTTTATCATCGTAATCAAAAATAGCTGTTGGTATATTTAATTCATTAAGAATCTTAACTTCTTTAAAATAAATTAATTCATTTCTCTGAACTTTTGTTTTAAAAACAGAGTTCTTGTTGTTAAAATCACTTAAATAAATATTTATTATTTCTTCAATTTCACCTGTTTGAGAAATTAATCCATTTTTCATATAAATACCATAATTACATAACTGCTTTACTGAAGAAATATTATGACTAACAAAAAGAACTGTTCTACCTTCTCCTTTGGTTACATCACCCATTTTTCCTAAACATTTCTTTTGAAACTCGGCATCACCAACGGCAAGCACCTCATCAACTATCAGAATTTCAGACTCTAAATGTGCTGCAACAGCAAATGCTAAACGAACATACATTCCTGATGAATAACGTTTAACAGGAGTGTCAATATAACGTTCTACACCTGCGAAATCTACAATTTCATCAAATTTGCGGGTGATTTCTTTTCGTGTCATTCCAAGAATAGCACCGTTCAAATAAATATTTTCACGACCCGTCATTTCTGGGTGAAAGCCAGTACCCACTTCTAACAACGAAGCGATACGACCTTTGTATTTGATAGAACCCGTAGTTGGTTTGGTTACACGAGAAAGTAATTTCAATAAGGTTGATTTACCTGCTCCATTACGACCAATAATCCCTACAGCCTGTCCTTGCTCTACTTGAAAATTAATATCTTTTAAAGCCCATACATAATCCGAATCTCCTTTCTGTGTTCTATCGTTGGTTTCGCCAATTTTAAGATAAGGATCTTCTTTTCCTCTTATATTCGCCCACCATCGTTTAATATCATGTTGCAATGTTCCTGTTCCAACTTCACCTAAACGATACTGCTTCGAAACATTTTCAACATCTAAAACTATATTTTTTGACATAATTAAATTCTTAAAAATTAAACAGTATCCATAAATGATTTTTCAACTTTATTGAAAATCAATGTTCCTATTACTAGAAGAACACAAATCACCAACGTTGAATAACCTAATAAGCCAATTGTAAAATCTCCTTTACCTAAAAATCCATATTTGAAACATTCAAATATTCCCGTTAGAGGATTTAGTTCTACCAACCATCTGTATTTATCAGGAAAAGATGATAAAGGCATAATTACTGGTGTCGCGTACATTGCCAATGAAACTCCAAAACCTAATAACATATTCACATCTTGATATTTCGTTGTCAAAGATGATAAAATCATTCCTGTTCCTAGTGCAAATGCAGCCATTAAAATAATTAAAAATGGTGTTGCTAATAACCACATATTTGGTTCAATAGATGCTCCAGTAAAATAATAATACAACACAACTATAATAAATAATGTGAACTGAACACCGAATCGCATTAAGTTAGACGTTACAACAGAAAGCGGCATGACCAAACGAGGAAAGTAGACTTTTCCAAAAATAGAAGCATTCCCTCTAAATACTGAAGCTGTTCCTGTAAGACAAGAAGAAAAATAATTCCACAATATATTTCCTGCTAAATAAAAAGCAAACATTGGAGTCCCATCAGTTGATAAACCTGCCACTCTTCCAAAAATAATAACAAACATTACTGTTGTAAGAATCGGATTGATAAAAAACCAAATAGGCCCTAAAATAGTTTGTTTGAAAGACGTAATAAAATCACGCTTCACTAACATATAAACCAAATCTCGGTAACGCCAAACTTCTTTTAAATTTAAAGAAAATAAACTATTTTTTGAAGTAATTACGTTAGACCAACTTTGACTTGTTTCTGAGTTTAAACTCATAAAATAAATAAATTTAGGTTGTTTAAAATTTTAGGTTCTTTTTTCAGAACCTAAAACTATTTAATTATATTGTTTTTCGTAATAATTTTGGTAATCACCAGACGTTACATTATCTAACCATTCTTTGTTTGATAAAAACCAATCGATAGTTAGACTCAAACCTTGCTCAAACGTCACACTTGGTTTCCAGCCTAATTCTTCGTTGATTTTTGTTGCATCAATTGCATAACGTAAATCGTGACCTGGACGATCTTTAACAAAGGTGATTAATTGTTCAGAAGTTCCTGCTTCTTTCCCTAATTTTTCATCCATTTGCTTGCACAATTCTTTCACCAAATCGATGTTTTTCCATTCGTTGAAACCTCCTACATTGTAAGAACCTCCATTTTTCCCTTCATGGAAAACTAAATCAATCGCTTTGGCATGATCGATCACAAATAACCAATCGCGCGTATATTTTCCATCTCCATAAATTGGAAGTGGATTTCCATTCAGAATATTATGAATACATAACGGAATTAATTTTTCTGGGAAATGATTTGGTCCGTAATTGTTTGAGCAATTCGTCATCACAATTGGTAAACCGTACGTATCATGATATGCTCTTACAAAATGATCCGAAGATGCTTTTGATGCCGAATATGGTGAATGCGGATCATAAGACGTTTCTTCTGTAAAAAACCCTTCATCTCCTAAAGCTCCAAAAACCTCATCTGTCGAAACATGATGAAAACGCTTTCCTTCGAAATTATTGTTCCAAATCGCTTTTGCAGCATTCAACAAATTCACTGTACCAATCACATTTGTCATCACAAAATCTAACGGATTTGTAATTGAACGATCCACGTGAGATTCGGCAGCTAAATGAATAACACCATCTGGTTGATGCTTTTCAAAAACCTCTAAAATATGTTTTGCATCCGTAATATCAGCTTTTACGAATTCGTAATTT
The DNA here is from genome assembly GCF_029843245.1 of Empedobacter sp. GD03739. Classification (NCBI taxonomy): domain Bacteria; kingdom Pseudomonadati; phylum Bacteroidota; class Flavobacteriia; order Flavobacteriales; family Weeksellaceae; genus Empedobacter; species Empedobacter sp. GD03739. Next base: position 5,737 of record NZ_JAOCHX010000002.1, read on the forward strand.
GATTTACTTTCGATATCTTTCAAATTCTCTAAATTTCCTGCATATGTCAACGCATCAAGGTTGATAATCTTCGTTTCAGGATATTTCAAGACAAATTCTCTTACAACGTGAGATCCGATAAATCCAGCCCCACCTGTAATTAAAATAGTTTTCATAGTATTTTAGTTGTTATTTTTAATCGTTTCCAAACAAATCGCGCGTATAAACTTTCTCTTTCACATCAGCTAATTCAGGTGCATTTCGATTCGAGATAATCACATCACATTCTTGTTTAAAAGCTTCAAAATCATTCATCACTTTCGATCCAAAGAAAGAATCTTCTTTCAGAACTGGTTCATAAACCACCACTTCAATTCCTTTTGCTTTGATTCGTTTCATTACTCCTTGAATCGCAGATGCTCTAAAATTATCTGAACCTGATTTCATAATCAAGCGATAAACACCAACTTTCTTAGGATTTTTAGCGATGATAGAATCTGCAATAAAATCTTTTCGCGTTCTGTTTGCATCAACAATTGCTTGAATAATATTATTCGGAACTGCATCATAATTAGCCAATAATTGCTTCGTATCTTTTGGCAAACAATAACCACCATAACCAAACGATGGATTGTTGTAATGCGAACCGATACGAGGATCCAAACCAACCCCTTCGATAATTTGTTTACTATCTAAATTGAATGTTTGCGCATAACTATCTAACTCATTAAAATAAGCGACACGCAATGCTAAATAGGTATTCGAAAATAATTTGATTGCCTCTGCTTCAGTTGAATGTGTAAACAACGTCGGAATATCTTCCTTAATTGCTCCTTCTTTTAACAAATTCGCAAAAACTTCTGCTCTTTCACTTTGTTCACCAATAATAATTCTTGATGGATACAAATTGTCGTATAAAGCTTTTCCTTCTCGCAAAAATTCAGGAGAAAAAATAATATTTTGATAGTCTAATCGTGATTTTAAATCTTCAACAAAACCAACTGGAACTGTCGATTTTATAATAACTACAGCATTCGGATTAAATTGTTTAACATCCTTTATAACCGATTCTACGCTTGATGTATTAAAATAATTTGTTTTTGGATCGTAATCTGTAGGCGTTGCTACAATCACATATTCTGCCTTTGCATAGGCAGTTTCTTTGTCTAAAGTCGCAAGAAAATTAAGTTCTTTATTCAGCAAAAAATCTATAATTTCTTTATCTTCAATTGGAGATTTTTTTGCATTGAGCATTGCAATCTTTTCTGGAACAACATCTAACGCCACTACCTCATTATGCTGAGCTAATAAAATTGCGTTAGACAAGCCAACGTAGCCTGTTCCCACTATTGCTATTTTCATTTATGGTTATTTAAAATTAGTTTAAGAGAACAAATTTAGTGAAATTCTCTCAATTCGAATACCAATTTACTAAAAATGAGCAAATAGACAAGCTTATTTACGTTTATAAAACTGTAAAAATTGTTATTTCATTTTCAACGAACCGATTATCTAGTTCTTCATTTGTCAAACTGGAAAAAATATCAGTCAAAATTAGTTCTGTTTTAATATTCAAATTAACTTTACAAAAGTTAAAAATATAAACGTAATGTCTGTAAATAAAGAAATCAAACGTATCACTACCGAAACTGTGCGTAACATGAAATTTACCGGAGAAAAAATTTCGATGTTAACGGCTTACGATTTTACAATCGCTTCGCTTGTAGATGCGGCTGGAACTGAAGTTATTTTAGTTGGTGATTCTGCGGCTAATGTAATGGCTGGTCACGAAACTACTTTGCCAATTACTTTGGATCAAATGATATACCATGCACAATGTGTCGTTCGTGGAGCAAAACGCGCTTTAGTTGTAGTTGATTTACCTTTTGGTACTTATCAATCTGACCCACAAAAAGCTTTAGAATCTTCAGTTCGAATCATGAAAGAATCTGGTGCACATGCAATCAAATTAGAAGGAGGGAAAGAAATCGAAGAATCTATTCGTCGTATCGTAAATGCTGGTATTCCTGTTATGGGACACTTAGGTCTTACGCCACAATCTATTTACCAATTTGGTTCGTATAAAGTACGTGCAAAAGAAGATGCGGAAGCAGAAAAATTAATTAGCGATGCTAAATTATTAGAAGAATTAGGATGTTTTTCATTAGTAATGGAAAAAATTCCAGCTGATTTAGCTGCTAAAGTAACAGCCTCTGTTAATATCCCTACAATTGGAATTGGAGCAGGAGCTGGTTGCGACGGACAAGTTTTAGTTGTACATGATATGTTGGGATTAAACAACGAATTCAAACCAAAATTTGTTCGTAAATATTTAAACTTAGAAGATCAAATTCACCAAGCAATTGGACAATATGTTGCTGATGTAAAATCGGGCGACTTTCCAAATGCGAATGAACAATATTAGAAATTAAGGTTAAGGTTGAGATTGAGGAAAAGACAAAACTCAATCTTAACCTCTTTCTAAACTTAATCTTAGTCTAAACCTTAAACTTACCACATGCCTTATCACGATTTCACAGAAATGCCAATTTGGATAAAAGCAATGAATATCGCTGTTCAAGTTTTTGAGTTAAGTTCAAATTTACCTCGAACAGAAGATTATGGGTTAACATCACAAATAAGACGTTCTGCAGAAAGTATTTCAGCAAATATTGCTGAAGGTTTTGGCAAATCTAGTATTAATGATAAAGTTAAATATTATGAAATCGCAAAAGGTTCGGCTTTCGAAACAAAATCTCATTTGTATTATGGACAGAAAGTTGGATATTTTAACGAAAACACAATAAATCTTCTTCTTGAAGAATTAAATGCTACAATTTTTGAGATTAATAAACTCAAAAAAGCATTAAAAATTAAATAAATTCTAATTAATTAGGTTGACTTTCTCTAAGTCTAAACCTTATTCTCAATAACATGAATCCAGAAATTTTATTCGAAGATAATCATTTGTTAATTATTAACAAAAAAGCGGGTGAATTAGCACAAGGAGACGAAACAGGCGACATTCCACTTATCGATAGTCTAAAGGACTATATAAAAGAACGCGATAACAAACCTGGAAATGTTTTCTTAGGGTTGGTGCATCGCTTGGATCGTCCAACTTCTGGTGTGTTGATTTTTGCTAAAACTTCGAAAGCTTTAACACGAATGAACGAAATGTTTCAGAAACGAAATATTGACAAAGTTTACCGTGCTATTGTACAAAGCAAACCGCCAAAAGATTTTGAACGTTTAGAACATTATCTAAAGAAAAATCCTAAAAATAATAAAACAACAGTTTATTCTAAACCTACTGCTGATGCAAAAAAAGCAATTTTAGAATACACTTATTTAGGCGCTTTAGATTCTTTTCATTGTGTCGAAGTGAAGTTATTTACAGGTCGTTCACATCAAATTCGCGCGCAACTTTCTTCTGTTGGTTCTCCTATCAAAGGCGATTTGAAATACGGCGCTAAACGTTCTAATCCTGACGGAAGCATTTGTTTGCACGCTCATCGCATTACATTTGAACATCCTGTCAAAAAAGAAGAAATGACAATTGTAGCTCCAGTTCCGAAAGATGCAATTTGGCAAGCAACGAACAAATTTAATTCGTAAATTTGTCGCTTATTTGTTTGTCAAATGAATAGCATTTTTTATTTCATAATTTATCAAATTTCACGTTTACCTCTTTCGGTTTTATACAAATTCTCGGATTTTCTGTTCTTTCTGCTATACACAGTTATTGGTTATAGAAGACGTGTCATTAGAACAAATTTAGAAAACTCTTTTCCCGAAAAATCTCAGGAAGAAATCAAAACTATTCACAAGAAATTCTATGCTAATTTTTGTGATTATTTGGTTGAAACCTTAAAAAGTTTTTCTATTTCTCAAGAAGAATTGGACAAACGATTTACATATTCTAATCTCGACATTTTTAATGAAATAAAAAATGAAAAACGAGATGTCATGATGATGTGTGGGCATATTTTCAATTGGGAATGGTTTATTGGAACGGTAAAACATTTACCAACAAAAGAAAGTGCAGCTGTCTACCATAAAATTAGAAATCCTTTTTGGAACGATAAAATCAACGCTATGCGTGGGCGTTTCGGAACAAAAGCATTGGACATGAAAGATGTGTTGCGTTTTATGATGAAAGCTCCAAATGATGGAGAATTAGCCTATTTATTTGTCGCAGATCAAAGTCCAAAACAATCGGCTGTTCATTATTTTATTGATTTTCTCAATCAGAGAACTCCCGTTTTTAATGGTTTTGATAAAATTGCACGCCGCAAAGATATGGCTGTTGTCTTTTGTCAAACCGAAAAGATAAAACGCGGTCATTATCACACAACTTTTATTCGACTACAACCTCAACAAGAAAAATTTGAAGAAAATGAAATTGTTCATCAATTTTTTCATCATTTAGAACAAACCATTCAACAACATCCAGATAATTGGCTTTGGAGCCACAAACGTTGGAAATATGCCGATTTGTAATTTTAAATATTCATGAAAACAGCAATTGCAATCCTAAATTGGAATGGCGAAAAATTATTGCCTCAATTTTTACCTTCGGTTATTAACAATTCTAAAAACGCAACAATTTATGTAATTGATAATGCGTCGACTGACAACTCTATCGAATTGTTGACAACTCAGTTTCCTTCTGTCAAAATCATTCAGAACAAAGGAAATTATGGTTTTGCACAAGGCTATAACGAAGGTTTAAAACAAATTGATGTAGAATATTTCTGTTTATTAAATTCGGATGTCGAAGTAACTGAGAATTGGATAGAACCAATTGAAAAGTTATTCGATAATAATTCTGATATTGCGGCTATTCAACCCAAAATATTAGACTACAAAAACAAAGAGTATTTTGAATATGCCGGTGCAGGAGGAGGTTTTATTGATAAATTTGGTTATCCATTTTGTCGAGGACGTGTTTTTTCAACTTTAGAAAAAGACAATGGACAATACAACGACACCACACAAATTTTTTGGGCTACGGGTGCAAGTTTATTCATCCGAAAAAAAGATTTCTTTGAACAAAATGGTTTTGACGAAGAATTCTTTGCACATATGGAAGAAATCGATTTGTGTTGGCGATTAAACAATGCTGGGCGAAAAATTTATTATTGTGGAGAATCAACTGTTTATCATTTGGGCGGTGCAACTTTGGATAAATCCAATCCAAAAAAATGGTATCTAAATTACCGAAATAGTTTGTGGATGATGCTTAAAAATCTACCTGCAAACAAACTTTTTCCGATGCTTTTCACACGTCTTTCAATGGATGGAATTGCTGCTGTTGCCTTTTTACCCAAACAAGGACTTCCACATGTTTGGGCTGTTTTCTTATCACATATGCATTTTTATTTTGGTTTTATAAAAATGTATAAAAAGCGTCAACAAAATCAAATAAAAAATTATTCAGATAAAGAATTATTGCCATTTCAGTATTTCATACAAAAACGTCAGTACTTTAAGGATTTAAAATAATCTATCTTCAAATATTAAATTATTTCTTAAAATTTCTATAATTTTTTAAGTTTATTATTGTAGAAATAAAATCTTTTACTATCATTGTAGAACAAATCAAACTACAATGAAAAAAATATTGACAATCTTTACATTATGTTCTTTTCTAACAACTTCTTTTGCACAAAAACTTGAAGTGAATTATCAAGAAACTACTGATATTAATGTAGATGAGTTAAAGAAAAACATGAAAGTTGAAACTTCTGGTTCAGTTAATTTACCAAAAGACTTTTATGACAATATGTATAAGAGCCTGTCGGAACCTAAAGATTTTAAACTAATAATTAATGATAATTTATCTACGTATAAAAAAATTGAAAAAATTAGCAATGGTCAAGGTAATGGAGGCTTTTCTATGTCTGTGAGTTTTTCTGGTGGAGGAAATGGAATTGTAAAAGATCTATCAAAAAAGGAATATTCGAAAAGCGCTAATTTGATGGATAAATCGTATTTAATAAAAGATAAATTAACCGAATACAAATGGCAATTAACGCGTGAAACTAAAAAATTAATTGGTTTTGATGTCAAAAAAGCAACTGCAATTATTGATAGTACAAAATCTTTAGTTGCTTGGTATGCGCCGAGTATAGCCATAAAAGATGGACCTGGAATTTACAATGGTTTACCTGGTTTAATTTTGGAATTAGAAATTATTAATAATTCGAAATCAGAAAAAAAATCATTTGGCAACACAACAATTAGAGCAACTGAAGTGAAAGAAGTCCCGGACATGAAGCCAATTGAAAAACCTAAGGAAAAAAATGTAATTACAGAAAAGGAATTCGAAGAGTTGGCTAAAAAACAGATGGAACGTTTCAAAGAAATGAGGTCTGAAGGTGTGAGTAAGGATTAAAGAAAATATTTTTTATCAATCGTTAAACATTTCATACAATTTCTTGTCTAAGAACTATAAGCACATTTAAAATGAAAAAAATAATTTCAATTTTTGTTTTACTATTTAGTTTTTCAGCCTTTGCGCAACAAGAAAAAGTAGAAGTTTCGTACACAACACGTATCATTTTACCAGACGATTTTACATTTCAACCTCCTAGTGGCGGTAATGGACGTACGATGCCAAAAGAAATGCAAGAGCAATTCAAGAAAAATATTCAAGAGCCGCAAGAAGCTAAGTTGACTATTTTGGGTGATGAATCGTTGTATAAAATGGTTGAAAAAATATCAAACGATCAAAGTCAAGGTTCTAGAGGAATGAGAGGCGGAATGCGAATGATGTCGATGAATGGAGATAATATTTATAAAAATAGTACAAACCATTTGCTCTTAAAGGAACAAAACATGATGGGAAAAAGCTATGTTATAAAAGATTCTTTGCAAAATTTTGATTGGAAATTAACGCGCGAAACAAAAACAATTTTAGGAAACGAAGCCAAAAAAGCAACTGCTATTATTGATAGCGTTCAGACAACAGTTTGGTACATTCCAACTTTGAAATATAAAACTGGTCCAGAAAATTATTGGGGATTACCAGGTTTAATTGCAGAAGTACAAACAGAGATTAACAGAGGCATGTTTAAAGGCTCTAAATTTATTTCTTTGACAGATATCAAAACATCAACAAATACAAAACCAATCGAAAAACCAAAAGATAAAGGTGCTATTTCGCAAACAGAATTTGATAAATTGATGCAAGAACAACGCTCACGTTTCGAAGAAATGAGAAATTCTGGCGTAAATAAACGAGATTAAGGTTTCTTAAAATTCGATTAATTTTCATAAAAATTGGTTCAATTTCATATTATAAAACTTATATTTAATTCTAAATTAATCTTAAGAAATAAAATACTATGAAAGCTTTAATCATCGTAGATATGCAGTACGATTTTTTACCAGGAGGTTCGTTGGCTGTGAATGATGGAGATAAAATTATCGAACGCATAAATAAATTGCAAGAAAAGTATGATGTTGTTGTGGCAACACAAGATTGGCATCCGGCAAATCACAAAAGTTTTGCTTCGCAACACACAGATAAACAACCTTTTGATGTAATCGAATTAGGTGGAAATCGTCAAGTTTTGTGGCCAGATCATTGTGTACAAGGCACTAAAGGAGCAGAAATACACAAAGATATCAAGCAAAATAAAATAAGTGCAATCATCCGAAAAGGTATGAATCCAGAAGTTGATTCGTATAGTGCTTTTTTTGATGTGAATAAAAAGAATCCAACAGGGCTAAATGGATTCTTAAAAGATCATAATATAACGAGTGTATACATTTGCGGCTTAGCAGCAGATTATTGTGTATATTACACAGCAAAAGATGCTTTAGCATTGGGATATACAACATATATTTTAGAAGGAACAACAAAGGCTATTAACCAAGAACTTTTTGATGAATTGAAAGAAGATTTTATCAAAAAAGGAGGAAATGTCTCGACGTATTTATTATAATATTATCAATAAATCGCTAGATAAAAATGTCATTTGAAAATCCTTAACTTTTTGAATGACATTTTATTTTTTAGAATAAATTCAAAAAACATCTGTAACATTAATCTACAAAAGCAGACTAATTAGACAAATACAACAATTATGAAGAAAGCAATCTTAACATTTGCCTTAGGAATTATCACAACTACAGTTTCTATCGCACAAGACAATAAAACACAAAATATCGATGCAACTTATGTTTGCGAAATGAAATTGGATTATGACAAAACAATGGCACAAGTTCCTCAACAATATCGCTCACAAGTTGGTCCAATGTTGAAAGCTGAAATTGATGCTGGTGTTTTCATGAACTATTTCTTAAAAAGTAATTCAAAACAATCAACTTTTGTATTAGAACAAAAAGTAGGAAATGCTCAATCTCAAGGAGGAATGATTGCTCAACAAATGGCATCATTCGATAATAAACCAACTTATAAAGACTTTACAGTAACTCCAAATTTGTATTACAAAGAAGTTGATATGGGGGCAAAACAATATTTGATTAAAGACCAAATTCCTGATTACAAATGGAAAATTTCTCGTGAGAAAACTGATATTGCTGGATATAAAGCAACAAAAGCAGAAGGTGTTATGATGGATTCTATTCCTGTAACGGCTTGGTTTGCTCCAGAAATTCCAATAAAAGATGGACCAACTTCTTTAGCTGGCTTACCTGGTTTAATTGTAAAAGCTCAATTTGATTACCAAGGAACAACAATGATTTTCACTTTAAAAGAATTAAAACTTTCGGATAAAGAATTAAAAGTTAGCATTCCTACAAAAGGTGAAACTGTAACGCATAATCAATTCATGAAAATTGTAGAAGATATGCAAAAAAAGATGAAAGAAATGATGAATAGCGGTGTAGATACCCAATAATTCATTAAACAAAATATAAAACACATCTGTTTCTAACACATAAACAGATGTGTTTTACAAAAAACTCTATTTTGAGTCATCAACTAAAAAATACATATGAAGAAATTACTCTATCTAATTTTATTTACTTCTGCAGCTCAAATCTCGTTTGCGCAAGAATGTAAATTAAAAGGATCTGTTGCAAATGATGCTGGAATTCCTGTTACAGACGCTTCTGTCTCTATTTTTGATAGTAAAAACGAAGGCAAAGGTTTTGTTTTTACAAGCAATATGGGTGAATTTGAATTCAAATTGCCTTGTGGACAAAAATATGACATCGAAATTGAGCAAGCTGGTTACGAAACATATGTTGAGAATGTTGATTTGACTGAAAATGTCAACAAAAAAATAAAGCTTAAACAAGGAAAAGAAATTTCCTTAAAAGAAACAATTGTAAAAGCTCAACAAGCAATCAAAGTAAAAGGTGATACAATTGAGTTTGATGCAGATTCTTTCAAAGTTGGAAATGAGGAAACATTAGAAGATATCCTTAAAAAATTACCTGGAATTGAAGTTCAAAATGGAAAGGTAATGTACAAAGGTAAACCTATGTCGCAAGTAACAGTTGGTGGACGTGAAGTTTTGGGTGGTAACGAAAAATTATTGAACAAAAATTTACCTTCGGATGCGGTTTCTAAAATTCAATTAAACACGAAGTTCAAATCAAATCCTTTTGCTTCTTCCTTACAAGAAGATGACGAACAATTCTCGTTAAACATCGAACTAAAAGATGATATGAAGCGTCTTGCTTTTGGTAATGTGACGTTAGGTGGAGATGCGGACAAACATACAGATGCGCAAGCTAAAATTTTCTATTTCTCAGAAAAAACGGACGGAACTTTAATCAATGATTTTAATACATTCGGGAAACAAGTTTTTGATCAAGATGATTATATGAGCTTCTTTGGTGGATATTCTGAATTTAATTCTGAAGGAAGTATTTATTCATTAAGAGGAAATTCGAACAATCTAAACTTGATGACAAAAAATGATGCGCCGAGTATGAATACCTATAATGGTGCTGTGCATTTTGGTGTTGAACCAAATAAGAAATTAAAAATCTCTGGTTTTGGTTTACTTAATACCAATAATATTCGTTACAATTCTAAATCAGAACGTTATTATAATAACATCGAAACGCCTTATACAACCGTCGATCAGGAACAAAATAAGAGCAATATTTTGATGGGAATGTCGCGTTTGCGTTTAGATTATAATCCGAATGATAAAGGACAAATTAAATATCGCTTAAACTTTAATTATTTGGATAGCGAAAACGAGCAATTGGTTGATAGCTATTATAACGATCAAAAAAATAGCTTTAGAAATGTAAATTCTGAACAAAAGAATTACTCTTTATCACAAACTTTATCTTACATCCGTAAAGTTGGACGCGATGATAATGTTGGTTTATATTTCCGTCATCAATATCAAAAAGATACGCCAGATTACAATGTTTTATCAACAGCAAATCCGTTCTCGTCTTTTAATTTGTTCAAGAATTTATCTCAAGTAAATAATCAATATAATATCAATCAAGATCAAAATTTTGTTTTGAACACTGTTCAATTATACGGAATCTACAATCACTTGTTGACAAATACATCTAACCTTAAAATTAAGGTTGGAACAAATTTTAGTACGCAAGATTTTGAAAATAAAATCTATGATTTTCAGAAATTAATGAATGATAATTCATTAATCACTAATACAGATTTAGATTACAACGAGACCTTTGCTGATGTAACTTTGACAAAGAAACTAGGAAACTTTCAAGTAGATGCGGGAGCTGGAGTTTCGTTCTTTAATGAGAAATCGAAATACCAAGATGGTGAAAAATTAAATCGTTCGGAAACGAAATTTTTACCTCACCTGAATTTGCAATACAAGTTCAACAATGCAACAAGTGTTCGCGCAAGTTATTCACAAAGCTATAGCTATCCGTACACAAAAGATTTTAATGATTCGTACACCATTCAAAGTTACCAATCTATTTTCTACGGAAATAGAAATTTAAGACAAGCTTTGACACATACAGCAAGTCTTAATTTTAGTCATTTTAACTCATTCACATTCTTTAATATTTTTGCGAATTTGAGTTATACATTACAAGAAAAAAGTATACAAACGCAATCTGTTTTAAACCGTGATTTTATCATCTCTGGAAACGATACAATTGTAAATAACTATCAATTCAATACCTTAATTAATTCTGGTAATAACCAAGAAACTTATTCAGGATATTTCATGATTGGGAAGCGTTTTGCTAAATGGTACAATGCACGATTAACAGGTAATATTTCTACTTCTAATTATTATACCATTACACGAAATATTGAATATGAAAATGGAGTTGTTAAAAATGATGATTTGAAGGATGTTAACAATAAAAGTTTTAATCAAACATATAATTTAGAGAACTCATTTACATTCAAAAAGAAATTTGAATTAAAGGCTGGGGTTAATTTAAACCTAAGTAAATATCAATCATTATCTGAACAGAAATTTACGAACTGGCGTCCATATGGGGAAGCTGCTTGGTCCGCTACAAGTAAATTATTAGTTCAGACCGATTTCTCTTATCGTTTACAATACCGTGATGGAGTAGAAATAAACACAGCAAAAGAGTGGAATGCTTCTGCACGATATAACATTGCGAAGAAAACTTATTTAACTCTTACAGGAGGAAATCTATTAGGAAACAACGTAATTGTTTCGAATGGATTTAATGATAACTACATATCGACTACAACTAAAAATGTTTTGGGAAGATATTTTATCGTGAGTTTACGATATAAGTTCTAAAATAAATGAATTAAATAGTAAAAGCCCTTCTATAGAAGGGCTTTTACTATTTAATCACTTGTGGATAATCAAACAAATTATTTGGATCATATTTCTTTTTTAATTGCTGCAATCGAGCCAAATTATTTCCGAAATAAGCATTATTTGCATCAGGAAAATTAATATCCGGGTAATTTCGGTATTGTTTTATATTCCCAATATTTCTTAATAATTGTTGTATTTCTTCAAATGATTTTGTCAACTTTTCTTCTTGCGAAGGCAAATCCCAATACGCTTGTAACTCGCTCAAATAATTAATATCGCGATGTGGATAAGCAGAATCTGAAGCTTTGACTTCATTGATTTTTCCACCCAAAGTATTTATCTGATAAATCATTCCTTTAGAAGCGACAACTTTTGCAAAAATATCTTCCAAACCTTTCTCAATATCTTCAATTCCTGTGTACAAACCAGCAGAAGAATTTTTGAAATAAATCGGCTCTGTTACGCCATAATAATTTTTGAGCGCAGCAGCCAGATTTCTATTTTTCATCGGTTTATAATCATTCGATAATGGAATTAAACTCGAAAATATTTTCTCAAAATCTGTTTGATTTACTGCAAAATTGGTAAATAAAATGGTCAAAAACTTTCCATTCAACACAAAAGCAGAAAAAGCTTCTTTAGGTAATTTTTCCGTTGCTTGGAACCAAAGTCGAATTAATTTGACAAATTTATCTGATGTTAGATTTGTAAACTTCATACGATATCCGCTGAAAGATTGTGGGACTGGATAAGTTTTGAAATGTAATTCCGTTACAACGCCAAAATTTCCATTTCCGCCGCCTTTACACGCCCAAAGTAAATCGGGATCTTTATCAGAGTCGATTGTATTTCCTTTGTAATCGATCATTTTTACACGAAGCAGATTATCACAGGTCAAACCATACTTCCGACTAAAAAAACCATAACCACCGCCCAAAGTCAAACCACCAATAGCCACAGTTCCACATGATCCAGCTGGAATAATTCTTTTCTTAGGTAAAAAATTCGCATAAATTTCTTGCAACAAACAAGCTGGTTGTAATTTTACTTTATTCTCTTGCAACCACGTAATTTTGTTCATCAGTCCAAGATGAATCAACAATCCGTTATCAACATTCGAAAAACCTTCAAAACTATGTCCTCCACTTCGAATGGCAATTTTTAGTTTCTTCTCGTTTGCTAATACAATTGCTTTTTTTATTCCAGTTTCGGATTTACAAACTGCTATAATTTTCGGAAACTTCTCAATTCTTTTGTTGAATGATTTTCTGTATTGATTATACTTTTCATCATCTTTTGTCAAGATTATTAAATCATCATCCAAAAAATCATCAAACGAATAAAAAGACATAAAAAAAATCCCTAAACTACCTGTACCAAGTAGTTTTAGGAATTCTCTTTTTGTATAATTTGATTGTAACATAGCTAAAATTGGTTTAGCTAAAGATACAACTATTTGATATTATTCTCTTTTAACCAATTTCTATAATTCTCAGCATTTTTCAAATGTTCCTGATAATCATTGGTATAAATGTGGTAACCTGGTTTTTTAGGATCTGCAACAAAGAAAATAAAATCGTGATTTGCTGGTGATAAAACCGCATCAATTGCTCCTAAATTTGGTAAACAAATTGGCGCTGGTGGTAAACCTTTGTTACGATATGTGTTGTACGCATTCGAAGACCACGTCCATTTTTTGTACACACGTTGCACTTTTTGATCCCAACCATTTTCCATTTTGTACGCATAAATAGAAGTTGGATCGGCCTCTAAACGCATATCTTTCGCCAAACGATTCATATATGCACGTGCAACTTTTTGTTGTTCATCCATATTATCAGACGATTCCAACTGAACAATAGACGCCAAAGTTGTCACTTGTAAAGGTGTCATGTTGAGCGCTTTTGCTTTTGCCAAACGATCTGCATTCCACACTTTGTCGTGTTGCGCCACCATTTTGTCCACAAACTTTTCTGGTGTTAATCCCCAATACACGAAATACGTTTCTGGAATAAAATATTGTTTAACTGTTTCGTCGTTTAACGTTGTATCGTTTTTTTCTTTCACAAAATCGCGAATAGCTGTCAAAACTTCGATAGAATCCATATCAATTTGCTTGGAAACTGATCCTGCTAAATGATAAATTGTCGGTTCATTTTTGATACGAAGCTTCACTTCTTCTTGCTCTCCTCCTTGCAAACGATCAATAATATCGCGGTTAGAATCTGAGCTTGAGATTTTATATTTTCCAGATTTTATCGTTGCTGGATAATCTGCATCTTCTGCATATTGTTTGAACAATTTTTCATCCTTCAAAAATGGTTTTAAAGAATCTAAAACTTGCTCAAATTTAGCTCCACGAGAGATATAGATATAACCATCTTTGGTTGCATTTCCTTTGAAACCGTCTATAAATGTACATCCTACAAATGCGAATGAACAGATTAATATTAATACTAAATTTAATTTTTTCATTGGATTGAATTAAATTTCAATTTCACCTTCAAAAACTTTTACTGCTGGTCCATTTAACCAAACATTGACAAAGTTATGATTATTTTCTTCAAAATTTACAGATAAATCTGCTCCCATTGCTTTTACTTTGATATCTTTTTTGTCTACCAAATTTTTAACATAAGCAGAAATCGCAGCAGCTGTAATTCCTGTTCCGCAAGCCAAGGTTTCGTCCTCAACTCCACGTTCATATGTACGTATCGTAAGACTTTTATCTGGCATTACTTCAACAAAATTTACATTAGAACCTTTCTCAAAATAGGGCGCTCCATTGCGAATCGCTTTTCCTTTTTTATAAACATTAACATCTTTTACATTTTCCACAAATTCTACGTGATGCGGCGAACCTGTGTTCATAAATAAATATTTGTCGTGATCTTCTACTTCATTTACATCAATCATCTGTAAACGAATAACTTCTTGATCTACGATACCATGATGCAAACCATCAATCGCATTAAATGTCATTTTGTCATTAGCCACATCCAAATCATTTGCAAATCGAATAATACAACGTCCTCCGTTTCCGCACATTGTACTTTCGTTTCCATCCGAATTGAAATACACCATTCTGAAGTCTGAATTTTCATCATTTTGTAACAAAATCAAACCATCAGCTCCTATCCCAAAATTACGATCACATAGCCTATTAATCAATTCTGTAGAGATTGGAAACGTTTTTTCTCGATCATCAATCATGACAAAATCATTCCCAGCTCCTTGGTATTTATAAAATTTTAATTTCAACTTCTTAAATTTTAAACAAAGTAAAGACATTTTTGTCACTCTTAACTAATGTTATAAAAGATTTATAATATAGTGTTAACATGCGTTAAACGGTTTGAAATGTTAAAATTTTGGTCTTAAATTTGATTTAATCTAAAAACATTAAAAACTTATATAATTAAAGATGAAAAAATATACAGGATACTTATTAGTTGGATTAGTGAGCTCTATGACAACTATGGGAGGTTTTTATTTGATGAACGAAAATGGAAGTAATCCATTTATTACAAATGCAAGTAATCAGAAAAATGGAGACTTTGAATTTGTAGATTATAAAGGAAATTACAATTACGATGCGCCAAACTTTGTGCAAGCATCTAATAAAGCTGTACATACAGTTGTGAGTATCAAAAATTATTCGAATCAAAGACAGCAACAACAACAGCAATTCTTTGATCCTTTTGATTTCTTTTTCGGGCAACCAGAACAACAACAAAGAGGAAGACAACAGCAACCAGATCAAGATCAACCATCTGGAATGGGTTCTGGTGTAATTATTTCACAAGATGGTTACATTGTTACAAATAATCACGTGATACAAGGTGCTTCTAAAATTGAAGTGACTTTGAATAATCAAAAAAGTTATATTGCCGAATTAGTTGGTACTGATCCAAGTACAGATATTGCCTTATTGAAAATTAGCGAAAAAGGTTTACCATTCACAAAATTTGTCGATTCTGATGCGATTAATGTTGGAGATTGGGTGTTAGCAGTTGGTAATCCATTTGGATTGACATCTACTGTTACAGCAGGTATTGTTTCGGCAAAAGGTCGTAGCATTAATATTTTAGGTAAAAATTCTGAATCACCAATCGAGTCGTTTATTCAAACCGATGCAGCGATTAATCCAGGAAACTCTGGTGGTGCTTTGGTGAATGCAAACGGAGATTTAATTGGTATCAATACAGCTATTTCTTCGCCAACAGGAGCTTATTCTGGTTACGGATTTGCTGTTCCTGCAAACTTGGTAAAAAAAGTTGTTGAGGATATTAAATCGTACGGAATTGTACAACGTGGATATTTAGGTATCAAAGGTTTTGATTTATCGAATGAAGATGCTGTAAAACAATATAACAAACAGTTCAAAAAGAACATTAAAACCGATAATGGAGTAATGGTAACTGAATTGGTTGCTAAAGGATCTGCAATTGATTCTGGAATCGAAGAAGGAGACATCATTACAGCTGTAGATGGAAAACCAATTACATCTTTCTCGTCGTTATCATTCATCGTAGGTAGCAAACGTCCTGGTGACAATGTTGCACTTACTGTAAGACGTGGAAACTCTGAGAAAACATACAACATCACATTGAAAGATGCTAAAGGAAGCACTAAAGTGAGAAGCAAATCTGACTTAACGCCAACTGAAGTTCTTGGTGCAGAATTTGAGCCATTAACAGAACGTCAAAAAGATAGTTTCGGAATTAATTATGGTGTCATGGTAAAACATCTAGATAATGCAGGAAAATTAGCGGCAGCAGGTGTTCAAGAAGAATTTATCATCTTATCAATCAATGATAAAAATGTAAGTTCACAAGACGATATCGAAAAAATCTTAAAAAATTATAAAGGTCGCGTGTCAATTAAATTTGCAGATTATTACGGACGAATCTATACAAAAGGATTCACGATGGATTAAAATTTTGAGTCGATTTTAAATTTTAATAAATCATTATAAATAGCTACAACAAGATAAGTTGTAGCTATTTATCTTTACATTAAAATTGTTTAACGAAAAACTATCCCATGTTTATTAAAAATAATTATTCTTTCACTCTTTCTTTTGTTTAGTTCTTTTTCTTATCCAAAAGAAGTTCTATGGGGACCAACCTTAAGCAACTCTAATCAATCTGGAAACTTTGGTAAAGCAGGTTTATTTTTTCTTTTCGGCTTAGGTGATAATATGGTTGATTTTAAATTATACGCAAATGCTAATATGGGATATATGCGAGATAATTTTCACGTAATTCCTGAAGTTGGCATTACAGGATATGTTGCCGCGAGCCAGTTGATGTATATTTTTCCATTTGTAGAAAGTGAATTTACACCTTATACAATTACTCCAAAAGCTGGTATTTCATTAGCTTCTTTTGTAGATTTTGGTTTTGGATATGGTTTTAAGATTAATGAAAAAGATAGTTTTAAACCTATCAAAGGTTTTCAATTTTCAATTGGAGTAAATATACCTTTCAATTTGAAATAAAAAATCATTAATGATGATGAAAATTTATTTTTTGGGAGAAAGCTAAATAATTCATTAATTTTATCACATGAAAAAGTTCATCGCAATCTTTGTTTTTATCATTAGTTTTCAAGCGAAAGCACAACAAAATTTAACCGATTATTTTACAATTAATCTTGGTTATGAATATTGGAACGGAAATTACGGAAAAGTTGGAACAGATTTGTTCTTAGTACAAGATAATAACAATATTTTGACGTTTAGCGCCAATGCTAATTTGGGTTATATGAAAGACAAATTTCGTGTAATTCCAGAAGTTGGAGCTGGATATATGTTCAATTTTCGCAACAATACTGGTGATCCATATAGCTCTAACTTTAACTCCGCTTTTTATGTTATCCGTACTGAAGTTTCTCCGTGGACAATTACTCCAAAAGCTGGTATCGCAGTTTTGAGCATTGTAGAGTTAAATGCTGGTTATTCTTTCGAGTTTAGAGAAAATAAAGATTTTAAAGATATGAGCGGTTTCCGAGCAGGATTAACTATTCACTTGCCGACTCAGCTTTTTTAGTTCTAATGCTTTTACGCAATTCTTTCAAACGAATATATAAATCTGAAGTCGAGGCATTTTCTTCAATCGCATTAAAAATAAAGACTCCTTTATCAGTATAAAAGAAGATAATCGCTTCGTGATCGGCAACTTTAAAAGCATTTGTAATCCCATTTATCTTGTTCTCAACCCAAGATAATTTACATGTTTTTAGATCAAAAATATGATCTTCATTACCCAAAATATCTTTGAAGATTAATTGTTCTCCTTGCGCATACAACACACCACTTCCTTGAAAAGATTTCATTTTAAGAAATCTTCCTTGCGGACGACCAATATTGTAACGCACAACAGCTTTTAGGTCTACCTGATCTGGTAAACTTTTCAGCGTATGTTGTTCATTTTTCTCTCTGACTTTCGCATCAGATACCGCAATAACAAAGAATATCGAAACAAAAATTCCGAAAATCAAAAATATTATTAGGATTGATATGATTGGTGCCATAATGTACTTAAATGTTAAGTAAAGTTATAAAAAAGCTTGAATTAACATATAAATAAACTGCTTTTTTTACCTTAGCCTAGTAAACTGATAAAAATTACGAATGAATAAATTAATTTGGTTGTTATTTCCCGCCACAATCTTTGCTCAAAAAAGAGAAACACAAATAAAAGTTAATGCGTTAACAATGCCACTTGCAATGGTAAATCTTGGTGTTGAACATGCAATCACAGATAGGATAACTTTACAAGCTGACGGTTTTATCTCTCCATGGAAATCATTTGCAGGTAATCATTTACAAATGTATATGGTTTTTGGTGAAGGTAGATATTACTTTGATAAATCTTTTAGTAAATTTTATATAGGTCCAAACATTGGAGTTGGTTTCTTTGATATTCAAAAATGGAATTATTGGAACACTGATAAATATCAACGTGGAGTAGCAATCTTAACAGGAGCTACAATAGGTTATCAAGTAAAAATTAACGAAAATTGGGGATTAGATGTTTTTGTTGGTGGAGGACACTCTCAAGGAAATTACAAAGGATATTATAAAGAAGATTCTCCTAATTTCGGACGATATGATTCTGCGCAATCATTTAATAAAAGTGGGGAGTGGCTGCTTTACAAAGGCGGTGTAATGCTTACTTATAAATTTAAACGAAAAAAATCCAACTAAAATTAGTTGGATTTTTTATATCTAGTATTATTTTACTCTTACACAGGCGTATTCATATCGAAAGCCTCAAGATATTCGGCAACACGTTTTACAAACATACCTCCTAAAGCGCCATCCACAACACGGTGATCGTAAGCATGAGATAAGTACATTTTGTGACGAATTGCAATCATATCTCCTTGTGGAGTTTCGATAACCGCAGGTTTTTTCACAATTGCACCAACAGCCAAAATAGCGACTTGTGGTTGAGGAATAATTGGCGTTCCTAATGTATTTCCGAAAGAACCAATATTTGTAATTGTATACGTTCCTCCTTGAATTTCTGCTGGTTTCAACTTATTGTTACGAGAACGATTTGCTAAATCATTTACTTGAGAAGCTAACCCCGCTAAATTAAATTGATCTGCATTTTTTATAACAGGTACAATTAAATTTCCACTTGGTAAGGCTGCTGCCATTCCAATATTGATATTTTTCTTTTTGATGATTTTATCTCCATCAACCGAAACATTAATCATTGGGAAATCTTGAATTGCTTTTGCTACAGCTTCGATAAAAATTGGCATAAACGTAATTTTCTCACCATGTTTCTTCTGAAACTCATTTTTATTTTTATCTCTCCACAACACAATATTCGTCATATCAACTTCTACGAAAGACGTTACGTGAGGAGCAATTTGTTTTGCTTGTAGCATATTTTGCGCAATAATTTTACGCATTCTATCCATTTCGATAATTTCATCTCCTTCACCAACAGAAATTGGCGCAGATTGCACTTGCGGTGCTTGAGGTTGAGCAACTGGTGCAGCAACAGAAGTCGTAACAACTGTTTTCGCTGGTTGATTTCCTCTATTTTTAACGAAATCCAAAATATCATCTTTCGTTACACGTCCGTCTTTTCCAGAACCTGAAATTTGATCTAACTCAGCCTGAGAAACACCTTCTTCTTTCGCAATAGATTTTACTAAAGGAGAATAAAATTTATCATCAGACGAAGTAATAACCGTTTCAGTTTTGATTGTTGCAACTTCAGCCTCTATAGATTTTGCAGCATCAGCAATTTCCTGATCGCTATTTGTATCTACTTCTTCTGCCGAATCAGCTTGTTCTACAACTCCATCAACAGACAAAATTGCGATAGGCTCACCTACTTTTGCAATTCCATCTACCGGAACTAAGATTTCTTTTAAAACTCCCGCCACTGGCGAAGGAACATCAGAATCTACTTTATCAGTTGCGATTTCTACAACCGATTCATCTTCACTAATCGAATCACCAATATTCTTGATCCAATTTGTTACAGTAGCTTCCATTACACCTTCTCCCATAGAAGGTAGAATTAATTTATAGTCAGACATTCTTGTGTTATTTGCTAAATACAAATCTAAACATTTTTTCGATTCAAAAAAATACTGTTAAAAAGATTAATGCTTTTTATTTTTAAATTATTCGCATTAATATCATAAATAATTATCAATTTAATAATTGATCTAACTTTTATAAGATTATTTTTAATGATTTGATAGTTTTGATTACATAAAAAAATCCCCCAATCTAAGATTGAGGGACTTTTTGAAATATTAAGAATGATTCTTAAGCTTCGTAAGTTGCAGTACCGTTGTTTACTTGAGGTTCTTTGATTTCACCAAAGCTTTTCTCAAAGTTAGTTACGTTTTCTGCTAACGATTGAGATAATTGTTTTGCTTGTAATGGAGACAAAATAATTCTTGATTTTACTGATGGTCTAGCACCTGGTAAAAATTGAACGAAATCTACAACGAACTCAGATGGTGAGTGGTTGATGATTGCTCCTGTAGCATAAACACCTTGAGCTACTAATTCGTTTAACTCAATGTTTAATCCTTCGTTTTGTTGATTTTCTGACATTATAATTCTTGTTTTGCGTTTATTAATTCCTCGTATTCACGGTTAGATCCTACGATGATGTTTTGATACTCTTTTAATCCAGTTCCGGCAGGAATTAAGTGTCCAACAATAACGTTTTCTTTTAATCCTACTAAACCGTCTACTTTACCAGCTACAGCTGCTTCGTTAAGAACTTTTGTAGTTTCCTGGAACGATGCCGCAGACATGAAAGATTTAGTTTGTAAAGATGCTCTTGTAATACCTTGTAAAACGGCTTCTGCTGTTGCAGGTAAAGCCTCACGAGCTGTCACTAAGTTTTTGTCTTCACGTTTTAATTTAGAGTTTTCGTCACGTAATTCGCGAACTGTGATGATTTGTCCTGGACTTAATGTGTCAGAATCACCAGCATCTTCTACGACTTTCATTCCAAATAAACGATCGTTTTCTTGCATGAAATCGTCTTTGTGCTCTAAACTATCTTCTAAGAATCTTGAATCTCCTGAGTCTACAATACGAACTTTACGTAACATTTGACGTACGATAATTTCGAAGTGTTTGTCATCAATTTTTACCCCTTGTAAACGGTATACATCTTGAATCTCGTTTACTAAGTATTCTTGAACCGCTGTTGGCCCTAAGATTCTTAAAATATCTTCTGGTGTAATTGCTCCATCTGATAAAGGCTCACCTGCACGTACGAAGTCATTTTCTTGAACTAAGATTTGTGCTGATAATTTAACTAAGTAACGACGGATTTCACCATTTTTAGATTCAACGATGATTTCGCGGTTACCACGTTTTATTTTACCGAAAGATACAACTCCATCCATTTCACAAACAACTGATGGATTAGATGGATTACGAGCCTCTAACAACTCTGTAATACGAGGTAAACCTCCTGTAATATCGCCAGATTTAGCTGACTTACGAGGAATCTTAACTAAGATTTTACCTGCATTAATTTTTTCTCCATCATTTACCATTAAGTGTGCACCTACTGGTAAGTTGTATGTTTTTTCTTCACCATCAATCGTGATAACTCTTAACGCTGGAACTAATTTTTTATTACGTGATTCAGAAATAACTTTTTCTTGGAATCCTGTTTGCTCATCGATTTCAATTTGGAAAGTTACCCCTTGCTCTAATTGTTCGTACTCGATTTTACCAGTAGATTCCGCGATGATTACCCCGTTATAAGGGTCCCAACTTGCAATCTCTTGACCTTTTTGAACTTTAGCTCCGTTTTTAACAGATAAGATAGTACCATAAGCGATGTTAGTTTGTTGACGAACGTTTCCTAAATCGTCAATTACTTTCATCTCTGTAGAACGAGAAACAACTGTATCTACTTTGTTACCTGCATCATCTGTCGATTCAACAGTACGTAAGTCATCAAACTCAACTGTACCATCAACTTTAGCATTAATTGTATTTTGCTCAGAAACGTTACCCGCAGTACCCCCAACATGGAAAGTACGTAATGTTAACTGTGTACCAGGCTCACCAATAGATTGTGCAGCAACTACACCAACTGATTCACCTTTCTGAACACCTTTACCTGTAGCTAAGTTACGTCCGTAACATTTAGCACAAATTCCAGTTTTCGCTTCACATGTTAATGGAGAACGAACTTCTACATTTTCAATACCAGCTGCTTCTAAAGCATCACCAATATCTTCTGTAATAATGTTACCAGCAGAAATGATTAATTCACCATTATCTGGGTTGTAAATATCATTTAATGAAGTACGACCTAATACACGAGAAGATAAACTTTCGATGATTTCCTCTTTTTTCTTAAGTGCAGATACTTCTAAACCTCTTAATGTACCACAATCTTCGTGCATTACGATAACGTCTTGTGCAACGTCAACTAAACGACGAGTCAAGTATCCAGCATCGGCAGTTTTTAAGGCAGTATCGGCAAGACCTTTACGCGCACCGTGCGAAGAAATAAAGTACTCTAAGATAGACAGACCTTCACGGAAGTTAGAGATAATTGGGTTTTCGATGATATCCCCACCAGTAGAACCAGCTTTTTGAGGTTTAGCCATCAATCCACGCATACCTGATAACTGACGAATTTGCTCTTTAGATCCACGCGCTCCAGAATCAAGCATCATGAATACAGAGTTAAATCCTTGTTGATCTTCTGTCATACGTTTCATTACAATTTCAGTTAAAGTTGCGTTTGTTGTTGTCCAAACATCAATAACTTGGTTGTAACGTTCGTTATTTGTAATAAGACCCATATTATAGTTCATCTTAATGTTCTCAACTTGGTTGATCGCACCTGAGATAAGGTCTTTCTTTTGTTCTGGGATTAAGATATCTCCTAATGAGAATGATAAACCACCCTCGAAGGCATTACGGTATCCTAATTGTTTCATATCATCCAAGAAAGCAGCCGTTGTAGGGAAATCTGTAATCTTGATGATTTTATTAATAATTGTACGTAACGATTTTTTCGTTAATACTTCATTAATATAACCTACTTGTTTCGGAACGATTTGGTTAAATAACACACGTCCTACTGAAGTTTCGATTAATTGATTTTCTACTAACTCCTCTCCTACACGAATTGTTCCTTTTACACGAATTGGCGCGTTTAAGTCAACAGCTCCTTCGTTGTATGCAATTTGAACTTCTTCATCTGAATAGAAAGTTAATCCTTCACCTTTTACTGTAAATTGGTGGTCTGTACGACGAATTTTCGTCATGTAGTAAAGACCTAAAACCATATCCTGAGAAGGTACAGTAATTGGAGATCCATTTGCAGGATTCAAAATATTTTGAGAAGCCAACATTAATAATTGTGCTTCTAAAACAGCTTCTGGTCCTAATGGTAAGTGAACAGCCATCTGGTCACCATCGAAATCGGCATTGAAGGCAGTACACACTAATGGGTGTAAACGAATTGCTTTACCTTCGATTAATTTCGGTTGGAATGCTTGGATACCTAAACGGTGTAACGTAGGGGCACGGTTTAATAAAACTGGATGACCTTTGATTACATTTTCTAAAATATCCCAAACAACTGGCTCTTTTCTATCGATAATTTTCTTAGCCGATTTAACTGTTTTTACAATTCCACGCTCGATTAATTTACGAACTACGAATGGTTTGTATAATTCAGCTGCCATATCTTTTGGTAAACCACATTCGTGTAATTTAAGTGTTGGTCCAACAACAATTACAGAACGAGCAGAATAATCTACACGTTTACCTAATAAGTTTTGACGGAAACGACCTTGTTTACCTTTTAATGAATCAGATAATGATTTTAACGGACGGTTACCATCAGCTTTTACAGCAGATGCTTTACGCGTGTTATCAAATAATGAATCAACCGCTTCTTGTAACATACGTTTTTCATTACGTAAGATTACTTCTGGCGCTTTGATTTCCATTAATCGTTTCAAACGATTGTTACGGATAATTACACGACGATATAAATCATTTAAATCTGATGTTGCAAAACGACCACCATCTAATGGAACTAACGGACGTAATTCTGGTGGAATAACCGGAATAACGCGCATTACCATCCATTCTGGACGGTTTACGTGGTGCATATTTGACTCACGTAACGACTCAACAACTTGTAAACGTTTTAACGCTTCTGTACGACGTTGTTTAGAAGTTTCGTTGTGTGCTTTGTGTCTTAATTCGTAAGATAACTCATCTAAATTGATACGAGATAATAGGTCTTCTAATGCTTCAGCACCCATTTTCGCAACGAATTTATTAGGATCTGTATCTTCTAGATATTGATTCTCGATTGGAAGAGTTTCTAAGATATCTAAATACTCTTCTTCTGATAAGAAATCTAATCTATTTAATTCTTCACCTTCTGGTCCTTTTGCGATACCTGGTTGAATCACTACATATCTTTCATAGTAAATTACCATGTCTAATTTCTTAGATGGTAATCCTAAGATGTAACCAATTTTGTTTGGTAATGAACGGAAATACCAAATATGTGCAATTGGCACAACAAGATTGATGTGTCCAATACGCTCACGACGAACTTTCTTTTCAGTAACTTCAACCCCACAACGGTCACAAACGATACCTTTATAACGGATTCTTTTATATTTTCCGCAGGCACATTCGTAATCTTTTACAGGTCCAAAGATACGCTCACAGAATAACCCGTCACGCTCTGGTTTGTGCGTTCTATAGTTAATCGTTTCAGGTTTTAAAACTTCACCTTTAGATTCTTGAAGAATCGATTCTGGAGAAGCTAACCCGATACGGATTTTTGAGAATTGACTTGTTTTATTTTTTGTTGACATATAGAAATGTATCTAACAATTATATTATTATAACGAAAAAGGTAGAATAATAGGTTGCCCTATTATTCTTCCAAGTTTATGTCTAATCCAAGACCTTGTAATTCATGTAACAATACGTTAAATGATTCTGGAATACCAGGTTCTGGCATTGGCTCTCCTTTTACGATTGCTTCGTAAGTTTTCGCACGTCCAATTACGTCATCCGACTTAACTGTTAAGATTTCGCGTAAGATATTAGATGCACCGAATGCTTCTAATGCCCAAACCTCCATCTCTCCGAAACGTTGTCCACCGAATTGTGCTTTACCTCCTAATGGTTGTTGAGTAATTAATGAGTATGGTCCGATAGAACGCGCGTGCATTTTGTCGTCAACCATGTGTCCTAATTTCAACATGTAAATCACCCCTACAGTAGCTTTTTGATCAAAACGTTCTCCAGTATTACCGTCATATAAATATGTTGTACCGTGTTTTGGAATACCTGCTTCTTCTGTGATGCGATCGATATCAGCGATTTCAGCACCATCGAAGATAGGTGTAGCAAATTTTTGACCCATTTTAAGTCCAGCCCATCCTAATACCGTTTCATAAATCTGACCGATATTCATACGAGATGGTACCCCAAGTGGATTAAGTACGATATTTACTGGCGTTCCGTCTTCTAAGAAAGGCATATCTTCGTCGCGAACGATACGTGCAACAATACCTTTGTTACCGTGACGTCCTGCCATTTTATCCCCTACTCTTAGTTTACGTTTTTTCGCAATGTAGATTTTTGCTAATTTAACGATACCTGCAGGTAACTCGTCTCCAACAGAGATTGTAAATCTTTCGCGGTTAAGTGCTCCTTGTAAATCATTGTACTTAATTTTGTAATTATGTAACAATTCTTTTACTAATTCGTTCTTATCCTCGTCTGTTGTCCAAAGAGATTCTGCTCCAGTTAAATTTAAGAAATCTTCAACATTAGATAAGATTTTTTGTGTGTATTTTACACCTTTCTTGATTACTTCTTCATTCAAGTCGTTGTAAATACCTTGAGAAGTTTTTCCGTTTAATAAAACGTATAATTTCTCTAATAAAATCTCTCTTAATTCGTTGAATTTAACGTCGTACTCAGCTTCTACACTATCAATAATAGCTTTGTCTTGAGAACGTTTACGTTTATCCTTAATACTACGTGAGAATAATTTTTTGTCGATAACAACACCACGTAATGATGGAGAGGCTTTAAGAGAAGCATCTTTTACATCACCTGCTTTGTCACCAAAGATCGCACGTAATAATTTTTCTTCTGGAGTTGGATCAGATTCTCCTTTTGGAGTAATCTTACCAATCAAGATATCACCAGGTTTTACTTCTGCTCCAATACGGATCATACCGTTTTCGTCTAAGTCTTTTGTAGCCTCTTCTGAAACGTTAGGAATGTCTGAAGTTAATTCTTCCATACCTAATTTTGTATCACGTACATCTAATGAATACTCATCGATGTGGATAGATGTAAACCAGTCTTCGCGAACAGCTTTTTCAGAGATTACAATAGCATCCTCGAAGTTGTACCCCTGCCAAGGCATAAAGGCAACAACCATGTTACGACCAATTGCTAATTCTCCTCCTTCTGTTGCATAACCTTCAGATAAAACTTGTCCTTTCTCTACACGATCACCAACTTTTACAATTGGTTTCAACGTAATTGTAGTTCCTTGATTCGTCTTTCTGAATTTTGTTAAATTATATGTTTTCTCAGCAGTATCGAAGCTTACTAATTCTTCGTCTTCTGAACGATCATATTTAATTGTTATAATGTCAGCATCAACATAAGTTACTGTACCTTCACGTTCTGCATTTACTAAGATTCTTGAATCTTTTGCAACTTGTTTTTCTAATCCAGTACCTACAATTGGTGCTTGAGGTTTTAATAATGGAACTGCCTGACGCATCATGTTCGATCCCATTAACGCACGGTTGGCGTCATCATGCTCCAAGAAAGGAATTAATGATGCTGAGATAGAAGCAATCTGGTTAGGTGCAACGTCGATTAAATCAACTTCTGCTGGCGTTACAACAGGGAAATCCCCATCTTCACGAGCAGTTACACGTTCAGTAGCAATAGTACCATCGTCTGTCATGTCGATATTGGCTTGAGCAATTACTTTTGATTCCTCCTCTTCCGCAGTTAAATAGATTGGTGCTGATTCGACGTCCACTTTTCCATCTTCTACTTTTCTGTACGGTGTTTCGATGAACCCTAAGTTATTAACTTTAGCGAATACACATAATGACGAAATCAAACCAATGTTTGGTCCCTCAGGAGTTTCAATTGGACATAAACGTCCGTAATGAGTGTGGTGTACGTCACGTACCTCGAATCCCGCTCTTTCTCTTGATAAACCTCCAGGTCCTAATGCTGATAAACGACGTTTGTGTGTAATCTCTGATAATGGATTTGTTTGGTCCATGAACTGAGATAACTGGTTCGTTCCGAAGAATGAGTTGATAACAGATGATAATGTTTTAGCATTAATCAAATCGATTGGTGTAAACACCTCGTTGTCACGAACATTCATTCTTTCGCGAATAGTTCTAGCCATACGAGCTAAACCTACTCCGAATTGGCTTGCCATTTGCTCACCTACCGTTCTTACACGACGGTTAGATAAGTGGTCAATATCATCCACCTCTGCTTTAGAGTTGATTAATTCGATTAAATATTTAATAATCGAAATGATATCTTCACGAGTCAATACTTGTACATCCTCGCTAATGCTTAAGCCTAATTTTTTATTTAATCTGTAACGACCTACTTCGCCTAATGAATAACGTTGATCAGAGAAGAATAATTTGTCAATAATTCCTCTTGCTGTTTCCTCATCTGGTGGCTCAGCGTTACGTAATTGTCTATAGATATACTCTACTGCCTCTTTTTCAGTATTAGTAGGGTCTTTTTGTAAAGTATTATGGATAATTCCATAATCAGCAGAATTGATATCTTCTTTGTGTAATAAGATTGTCTTAACACCAGAATCTACGATTTGATCGATGTGATCTTTCTCTAAGATTGTTTCACGGTCTAAGATAATTTCATTACGCTCGATAGATACAACTTCTCCTGTATCTTCATCTACGAAATCCTCGTGCCATGTATTTAATACACGTGCAGCAAGTTTACGACCTACAACTTTCTTTAAATTAGCTTTATTAACTTTTACTTCTTCTGCTAAGTCGAAAATTTCTAAGATATCTTTATCTCTTTCGTATCCGATAGCACGTAATAAGGTAGTTAATGGTAACTTTTTCTTACGATCGATGTAAGCGTACATTACGCTGTTGATGTCTGTTGCGAACTCAATCCAAGATCCTTTGAAAGGAATGATACGAGATGAGTACAATTTTGTACCATTCGCGTGGAAAGATTGTCCGAAGAATACCCCAGGAGAACGGTGTAATTGAGATACAATAACACGCTCTGCACCATTAATAATGAATGATCCTGAAGGAGACATGTAAGGAATTGTTCCTAAGTATACGTCTTGCACTACAGTTTCGAAATCTTCGTGTTCTTCGTCCGTACAGTATAATTTAAGACGAGCTTTCAATGGTACGCTGTACGTTAATCCTCTTTCGATACACTCATCAATTGTGTAACGTGGTGGATCTACGAAATAATCTAAGAATTCTAAAACAAACTGATTGCGAGTATCCGTAATTGGAAAATTCTCAGCAAATGTTCGGTAAAGACCTTCATTTTTTCGTTGGTCAGGTCTTGTTTCCAACTGGAAAAAATCTTCAAACGATTTGATCTGAATGTCAAGGAAATCTGGGAACTGAGCGACTGCTTTTGCAGAAGAGAAGTTCAATCTTTCTTTTTTCTCAGTCGAGTTGCTTAATGTTGCTTTAGTGGCCAATTTCGAATGAATTTTGGTTTATATAATGACTTTATGCGTAAAAAGGTTTAGACCTAACACGTCCTGTGTTAGGTCCAAACCTATATTTTTGAGTAATAAAAATTACTTCAATTCTACTACTGCACCAGCTTCTTCTAGCTGTTTCTTTAAAGCTTCAGCTTCGTCTTTAGAAACTGCTTCTTTAACTGTTGCTGGAGTTGAATCTACTAAATCTTTAGCTTCTTTTAATCCTTTTCCAGTTAATTCTTTAACTAATTTAACAACTGCTAATTTAGATGCACCTGCTTCTTTTAAGATTACGTCGAATTCTGATTGCTCTTCAGCAGCTTCACCTGCTCCACCTGCAGCAACAACTACAGCAGCAGCAGCTGGTTCGATTCCGTACTCATCTTTTAAGATTGTAGATAATTCATTAACTTCTAAAACTGTTAAGTTTACTAACTCTTCAGCTAATTTTTTTAAATCTGCCATTTTAATGCTTTTTGTTTTTTAAACTTTTATTTGATATGAGTGTGTCTTATTCTTCTGAAGCTCCTTCTTCTGCTTTTGCAGCCTCTTTGTTCTCTAATTGAGAAACAACAGTTTTGATTGGAGATTGAAGTAACATGATGATGTCTGCGATTAATTCTTCGCGAGATTTCAATGCTACTAATTGTGGTAATTTGTCATCACCTACGAATGTATTATCTTCAATCCAAGCTCCTTTTAAAATAGGTTTTTCAGATTTTTTTCTGAAAGTATCGATTACTTTAGCTGGTGCATTACCAACTTCAGCAGTCATTAATGCTGTATTTCCTTTTAAAGATCCGTAAAGCTCTTCGAAGTTTTTGTCTTCGATTTGCTCCATAGCTTTCTTTAATAAAGTGTTTTTTACTACGCGTAAAGATACATTGCTTTTGAAGCAAGCTCTTCTTAATTCAGTAGTATTAACAGCGTTTAATCCGTCGATATCTGCTAAGTAGATGATTTTTGCTTCTGCTAATACAGCTTGCAATTCATCTATCATATTTGCTTTATCTTGTTTTGTCATTGCCATAATCTACTAATTTTAAGCGTTTACACTTTTTGGATCTACTGATACACCTACAGATTGAGTTGTAGAAAGCGTGATGCTTTTTACATATGTTCCTTTAGCAGCTGTTGGTTTTAATTTAATTAAAGTTTGAATTAACTCATTCGCATTTTCTTTAATTTTATCAGCATCGAAAGATACTTTACCAACTGCAGCGTGGATGATTCCGTAACGATCTACTTTGAAGTCGATTTTACCTGCTTTTACTTCAGAAACGGCTTTACCTACTTCTAAAGTTACAGTACCTGATTTTGGGTTAGGCATTAATCCACGAGGTCCTAAAACACGTCCTAATGGTCCTAATTTACCCATAACAGCTGGCATAGTAACGATAACGTCAACATCTGTCCAACCTTCTTTAATTTTTTGTAAGTATTCGTCTAATCCTACATAGTCTGCACCTGCTGCTTTAGCTTCTGCTTCTTTGTCTGGAGTAACTAATGCTAATACTTTTACATCTTTACCTGTTCCGTGTGGTAATGAAACTACACCACGAACCATTTGGTTAGCTTTCTTAGGATCTACACCTAAACGAACTGCTATATCTACAGAAGCATCAAACTTAGCGTAGTTAACTTCCTTTACTAATGATGATGCTTCATCAATAGAGTAAAGTTTGTTTTTTTCTACTTTAGCTAATACTTCTTTTTGTCTTTTTGTTAACTTTGCCATTTCCTAAAATGTTTTAATTATTCTGGAGCTTGCCCACCTTTTACAGTTATACCCATAGAACGTGCAGTTCCAGCAACCATTTTCATAGCAGATTCAACAGTAAAACAGTTCATGTCCGCTAATTTGTCTTCAGCAATAGCTCTAACTTGATCCCAAGTAACAGTACCAACTTTTTGACGGTTTGGTACACCTGATGCTTTTTTCAATTTCGCAGCTTCCATTAACTGAATAGCAGCTGGTGGAGTTTTAATTACGAAATCGAATGATTTGTCTTGATACACAGTAATAACAACTGGTAACACTGCACCTTGTTTTTCTTGTGTACGTCCATTAAATTGTTTACAAAACTCCATGATGTTAACACCTGCAGCACCTAAAGCTGGCCCTACTGGTGGCGAAGGATTTGCTTGTCCTCCTTTAACTTGAAGTTTTACAACTTTTTCAATTTTTTTTGCCATTTTTTTAATTCTTAAAATTAAGCGTTATGTGGAAGCAGCCTAAATTTCTACTTTTAATTTGTTGATAGATTGATTATGCAATCTTTTCAACTTGGTTAAAACTTAACTCTAGTGGTGTTTTACGTCCGAAGATTAAAACCATCACTTCAAGTTTACGTTTGTCTTCAATGATTTTCTCAACTGTTCCGTTGAAGCCATTGAATGGTCCGTCGATTACTTTTACAGTTTCTCCTACGATGTAAGATATTCCTAAGTTTGTATCAACGTTTTCTGCTAATTCGTCAACTTTACCTAACATTCGGTTAACTTCCGATTGTCTCATTGGTACAGGATCACCTCCTTTCGTTGCACTCAAAAAGCTAATTACACCTGATGTATTCTTTACCATGTGAGGAATTTCCCCTACAAGTTCGGCTTCTATCATGATGTAACCAGGAAAGTGTACTTTTTCCTTTTGATATTTTTTACCGTTACGGATTTGAATCACTTTTTCCATAGGAACAACAATTTGTCCTACATAATCATTCAAATTTTGGTACTGAATTTCTCTTTCAATATAATCCTTAACTTTCAGCTCTTGTCCAGCTACAGTCTTGATTACATACCATTTCTTTTCACTCATGATTCTAATTACTAAACGGGATATTTTACAAACTAAAAAGCGCCGTAGATAAAGTTAAGCACTTGTGTGAATAATGTATCTACCGCATATAAAAATATAGCTAACAAAACTGTAGCTATTGCAACAATAATTGTGTCTCTTTGTAGATCTGAGAATGATGGCCATGTAACATGATCTTTAAATTCTACAAAGGAATCTTTAAAATATTGTACGACTTTCATATCGTTTTCATTTAGCACGGGCACAAGGATTCGAACCCTGATCAACGGTTTTGGAGACCGCTATTCTACCATTGAACTATGCCCGTAGATAAAAAGAGTGGTAATCATTGAAGATTACCACATCTTCTATATTATATTTTGACTAATTAGTCTAAAATTTCAGTTACCTGACCAGCACCAACTGTACGTCCACCTTCACGGATTGCGAAACGTAAACCTTCGTTTAATGCGATTGGTTGTAATAATTCAACTGTAATAGTTAAGTTATCTCCTGGTAAAACCATCTCAACTCCTTCTGGTAAGTTGATTTCCCCTGTTACGTCAGTTGTACGTACGTAGAACTGTGGACGGTAACGGTTATGGAATGGAGTGTGACGACCACCTTCTTCTTTAGTTAAGATATAAACCTCAGCTTTGAATTTTTTGTGTGGTTTAACAGATCCTTGTTTTGCGATAACCATACCACGACGGATGTCAGTTTTATCAACACCACGTAATAATAAACCTACGTTATCACCAGCTTCACCTCTATCTAAGATTTTACGGAACATTTCAACACCTGTTACAGTAGAAGTTAATTTTTCTTCTCCCATACCAACGATGTCAACTGGATCCCCAGAGTTAATTACACCAGCCTCGATACGTCCTGTAGCAACAGTACCACGACCTGTAATAGAGAATACATCCTCTACTGGCATTAAGAATGGTTTATCTTGATCACGAACTGGTTGCTCAATCCACTCATCAACATTGTTCATTAAGTTTAATACAGTTTCAACCCATTGAGGCTCACCGTTTAATGCACCTAAAGCAGATCCTTGGATAACTGGAGTGTTATCTCCGTCATATTCGTAAGAAGATAATAAATCTCTTACTTCCATTTCTACTAACTCTAATAACTCAGCATCGTCAACCATATCAACTTTGTTTAAGAAAACAACGATACGAGGAACGTTTACTTGGCGACATAATAAGATGTGCTCACGAGTTTGAGGCATTGGACCATCAGTAGCAGCTACTACTAAGATACCACCATCCATTTGAGCAGCTCCTGTAACCATGTTTTTTACGTAATCCGCGTGACCTGGACAGTCAACGTGTGCGTAGTGACGGTTAGCAGTTTCATACTCTACGTGAGATGTATTAATTGTAATACCACGCTCTTTTTCTTCTGGAGCATTATCGATTTGATCGAAAGCTTTTGCTTCTGAATAACCAGCATCAGCTAATACTTTAGTAATCGCTGCAGTCAAAGTTGTTTTACCGTGGTCAACGTGACCAATAGTACCAATATTTAAGTGCGGCTTATTACGGTTGAAAGTTTCCTTTGCCATTTTACTTTTTATTAATTTCTATTGTTATACTTAAATTAAAAAAATAACTTTAAATTATTTTCAAGTGTAAAAATACACTTTTTGATTTATATAAAGATATTAATTTTTGACTCGCGTTAACCTTGGTTTAAATGAGTTTCAACAACTACTTAAAAGATTAACTATACTGGACGAACCAGAATTTGAGCGGGAAACGGGACTCGAACCCGCAACATTCAGCTTGGAAGGCTGACGCTCTACCAATTGAGCTATTCCCGCATTCACTTCTAAAAAGCTTTGCAAATTTAAAGATTAAATCCTAAACCACAAAAAATTTTAAAAATTAAGTTTGTGGGGAGAGCAGGATTCGAACCTGCGAAGGTTACCCAACGGATTTACAGTCCGTCCTCGTTGGCCGCTTGAGTATCTCCCCGCCTTACTTTTTTTTTGTTCTTCTAAAAACTTTGAGCCGATAGAGGGACTCGAACCCACGACCTGCTGATTACAAATCAGCTGCTCTAGCCAGCTGAGCTACATCGGCATTTTTGTTTTTAAAATCGTTATTTAAAAGAACAGTCCGTTAAATATGTTTGTTTAACGGACTGCAAATTTACGTTGTTTTTTGAATTAACCAAATTTTTAGGTTCTTTTTTTAGTCAATTCGTTATTTTTTATCTTTCGCTAATTTTTTCTTTTTTTCTGATAATTAATTTTTTTAATGTATCTACCGCCAAATCAATACATTCCTCAAAAGACTGTCCTGTTTTACTCACAACAATGTCATCTCCTGGTACTTCTAACTTAATATCAACTGTCTTATTATTTTTTTCTGCAGTATTCTCTAACTTAAAAGAAACATTCGCTGCAATGATTTTGTCTGACAAAGTTTCTAATTTTTCTAATTTTTTCTCTAAATACTCCTCTAAACCTGGTTTAGTATTGAAGTTTACTGCTTGAAAGTTAATTGTCATAATTACTCTTTTTTGTTCTCACGCGGGTGAGCTTTGTTAAACACTTTTTTTAAATTTTCTATACTCCCATGTGTATAAATTTGAGTCGATGACAAACTTGAATGCCCTAAAATATCTTTTACTGCATTCAGATCTGCTCCTGAATCTAACATATGAGTCGCAAATGAATGCCTCAACATATGAGGACTTTTTTTATGTTTTACACTTATAAGACTAAGATAGTATTTTACTTTCGAATAAACAAGATTATCGTACAAAGGTTTTCCTTTTTCTGTTACAAAAACATTCGTACATTGTAAAGTAATTTCGTTATGTTTTCTAGTGTTATAATTCGCCAAATCCTCTAACAGAAAGGTAGAAATAGGAATTATGCGTTCTTTATTTCTTTTTCCAAGAACTTTTATAGAAAGTGTATTCGGATCGATATCATTTTCTTTCAAACCAATTAATTCGGCACGTCGAATTCCTGTTTGATACATTACATCAATCATTAATCGATCACGTAAACCTTCGAATGTGTCAGGGAAAAATTCATCATTATTCAACAAATCATTCAATTCTGCTTCTGTAAAAGGTACTAAAACTTGTTTATTTTGTTTAAGTGAATGAATTTGCTCGATTGGATTAATGGAAAGATGATTTTCTTTGACCAAATATTTATAAAACGTTCGTAAAGCGCTTAATTTGCGATTAACTGTTTTCTCAGACTTTTCTAATTCTGATAAATGCATCACAAATGCACGAATATGATTTTTTGTTGCAAGTTGTATTTCTGACGAATTTTCTTCTTGTTGATAGAACTCAACAAAATCGTCCAAATCTCTTTTGTAGCTAGTAATTGTTAGCGTAGAATAGTTTTTCTCGAGCGCTAAATAATCTAAGAATAGTTGAATAAATTCCATAAAAAAACCTATTCATCAAAGTTACAACTTTAATAAATAGGTCAACAGAAATTAATTTCTTTATATCGTTTAAAACGGCAATTTATGCTTCCTCCTTTTCGATTAAGGCTTGTTTGTAGATTGCTCTACTCATCTTAATTCTATTTGTAACAGAAGGTTTTGTAAATTGTTGACGTGCTCTTAACTGACGTACAACACCTGTTTTATCAAATTTTCTTTTGTATTTTTTTAGAGCTCTTTCGATTGACTCTCCGTCTTTTACTGGTATAATCAACATAATTTTATCTATTTCTTTTTGAGATGGCAAATATACAACTCTTTAGTAATTAAACAAATCGTTTTGTATTAATCTTTCAAAATATTTCTTCCAATCACTAATTTTTGGATCTCCGTTGTTCCTTCACCGATTGTACAAAGCTTAGAATCACGGTAGAATTTCTCTACTGGAAAATCTTTTGTATATCCGTATCCACCAAATATTTGAACTGCTTCGTTCGAGATTTTAACACACGCTTCCGATGCATAATATTTTGCCATTGCACCTTCTGTCGTCATTGGTTTTTTATGATTTTTTAAATAAGACGCTTTACGAATTAATAATTCTGAAGCTTCGATTTCTGTAATCATTTCAGCCAATTTGAAATTAATTGCTTGGAAATTTGCAATTGCAGTTCCAAATTGATGACGTTCTTGTGCATATTTCAACGCAGCTTTGTACGCTCCTTTCGCAATTCCTAAAGATAAAGCTGCAATCGAAATACGACCACCATCTAAAATCTTAAGCGCTTGTTTGAAACCATCACCAACATTTCCTAAGCGATTTGCATCCGAAACACGTACATTATCGAAGATTAACTCTGCCGTTTCCGAAGCACGCATTCCTAATTTATTTTCTTTTTTACCCGATGTAAAACCTGGCGTTCCTTTTTCTATTACAAAAGCTGTCGCGTTATTTTTTGCTCCTTTCTCTCCAGTTCTTGTCATCACAACCGCAACATCACCAGAAATTGCATGCGTAATAAAGTTTTTCGCTCCATTAATCACCCATTCGTCACCATCTTTTACAGCTGTTGTAGACATTCCTCCTGCATCAGAACCTGTATTATGCTCTGTTAATCCCCAAGCTCCAATCCATTCTGCTGTTGCTAATTTTGGTAACCAACGTTGTTTTTGTTCTTCTGAACCAAATTCTAAAATATGATTTGTACAAAGTGAATTATGTGCCGCTACAGACAAACCAATAGAAGGGTCAACTTGTGAAATTTCATCTACAATAGATACATATTCGTCATAAGACAAACCACTTCCTCCGTATTCTTCTGGAACAACGATTCCCATGAATCCCATTTTTCCAAGTTCTTTGAATACTTCAACTGGAAAAGTTTGAGCTTCATCCCACTCCATTATATTCGGTTGAATGTATTGTTTTGCAAAATCTCTTGCCGATTGCGCGATTAATGATAAATTTTCATTTTCTAAGAAATCCATTTTTTTGAGTTTTTTTGTTTTTTTATGACTTTCCTCCAAAAGTAATAAATTTCTATTAAGTGAAAAGTTTTTCTTTTACGATTATTTTTACTCATTAAAAATAATTGACTATCAGCGTGTTTAAGTTAATAATATCCTTAAAAAAAACAAATGTTTAAAGTCATTTTCGGAAATGATATTTGACATTTTAATTCGGATGAATTAATCCGAGTTTTGTTTCGAAAAATAAAATAAACATTATGAAAAAAGGACTATTAATATTAGGAGCAATCTTTGCATCAGCAATTTCATTTGGACAAGAGGCTAGTGAATTACATATGCGTGTAAGAGCAACTGGTGTAGTTCCTATGGAAGATGCTAAAATAGAAGCAATAGGTGGAAATGTAGCGGTTACAAACAATCTTATTCCAGAAATTGACTTTACCTATTATATTACAAAAAATATCGCGGCCGAATTAATCTTAGGAACATCTAAACACGAAGTTGTAGCGGTAAATACTGCATTAGGAAATTTAGATTTGGGACGAGTAATGCTGTTACCTCCAACTCTTAATGTACAATATCATTTGTATC
Source organism: Empedobacter sp. GD03739 (assembly GCF_029843245.1). NCBI lineage: Bacteria > Pseudomonadati > Bacteroidota > Flavobacteriia > Flavobacteriales > Weeksellaceae > Empedobacter > Empedobacter sp. GD03739. The sequence continues at coordinate 43,031 of NZ_JAOCHX010000002.1, forward strand.
CAACCAAAAACCTAAAACCTTATGTTGGTGCTGGAATTAATTATACAATCTTCTATGATCAAGGGCAAGGAAAAGGGAGAAACGCAGCCGTAACTAGTGTAGATTACAAAAACAATGTAGGTTTCGGATTTCAATTAGGATTTGATTACAAAATCAATGATAAATTATACTGGAACGTAGATGTTAAAAAATTGTACTTGAATACTGACGTTACAGTTGGTGCAGCTTTAGACAAACAAGTTTATGTACCAGCAGATGTAGATCTTAATCCTTGGTTAATCAGTACTGGTATTGGTTTCAAACTATTCTAAAATCGACCTTTTATATATATTATGATTTTTTATTAACCAACTAAAAGATCAAAAAGAGAAGCAATTGCTTCTCTTTTTGATTTAATATAATTTATTTTTACTCCTCCACTCTTTTATCTTCGATGTGATTTGTTCGAAAATATTCTCGAACCGAAACAAACGTAGGTTCTATATGCACTAAAACGTCTTTTACTTGTGGCATTTTGGCTTGTACAGCATCTTTCAGATCATGACTAATTTTATGTCCTTCCACTACCGAAATCGTTCCATCGACTATTGCATGTAAATCCACATAATAATTCATTCCGTTCTTACGCACATTACATTTTTCAGTCGCCATAACACCAGGAACATGCGAAGCGATTTCTCTGATTTGTTCAATTTCATTTTCGTACAATTGTTCATCCATAATTTCTCCCAACGCAGGTCGAAGGATTTTGTACGCATTATATAAAATAAAACTTGATGCAAAAAGTGCTGCAACATCATCTGCTGCCTCCCAACCTGGTCCCATTACCAATGAAATCGAAATTCCGATAAACGCCATTAACGATGTAATTGCGTCCGAACGATGATGCCAAGCATCTGCTTTTAGAGAAGAACTATTGGTTTCAACACTTTTTCGCATTACATACTGAAACGATAATTCTTTGAATAAAATAATTCCTCCAAGAACTAATAAGGTAAATGGTTTGGGCTGATGATGTGGTGTAATAATATTGTTAATACTTTCTTTTGCAATGATAATCGCAGAAACAATAAGGAAAGTAACCACTAAAAATGTGATTAACGCTTCTGCTTTTCCGTGCCCGTAAGGATGATTTTCATCTGCAGGTTTTGCAGAATACTTTAGTCCAAAGAAAACAAATATAGAAGAAAAAACATCTGCCGAAGACTCGATTGCATCTGCAATAAGTGCGTAAGAATTCCCAAAATAACCAGCCAAAAACTTAATTCCAGCCAAAGAAGCGTTTCCTACAATACTAAAAATTGAAGCTTTGATTGCTTTTTCCGAATTATCATTCATACCAAAAAAATAAGCCCTACAAATGTAAGGCTTATTCTAATTTTATATCTCGAAAATATTATTTTTCTAAGAATGGGTATTTGTAATCTTTTGCAGGAACAAATGTTTCTTTGATTGTTTGAACAGAAGTCCAACGTAACAAGTTCATTGCAGAACCTGCTTTATCATTTGTACCAGAAGCACGCGCTCCACCAAATGGTTGTTGACCTACAACTGCACCTGTTGGTTTATCGTTGATGTAGAAATTTCCACAAGCATTTTTCAATGCTTTAGCAGCTAATTCTACAGCAGCACGATCTTTCGCGAAGATTGATCCTGTTAATGCGTAAGCAGAAGTTTCGTCAACTAATTTTAAAGTTGCTTCAAATTCATTTTCATCATAAACATAAACTGATAATACAGGCCCGAAGATTTCTTCTACCATTGATTCATATTTAGGGTTCGTTGCTTTGATAACTGTTGGTTGAACAAAATATCCAACTGAATCATCATAAGTACCACCTATTACAACTTCAGCTTCAGAAGATGCTTGTGCACGATCGATATATGCTTTAGATTTTTCGAAAGAGTTTTTATCGATAACCGCTGTCATGAAATTAGAGAAATCCTCTGGAGATCCTAATGTAACAGTTGCTAACATTTCTTTCATTTGTTTCTCAACTTCGCTCCATAAGTTAGATGGAATATAAGCACGAGAAGCAGCAGAACATTTTTGTCCTTGGTATTCAAACGCTCCACGAACTAAACCTACAGCAACTTCTGTTGGACAAGCTGATTTGTGAACCATTACGAAATCTTTTCCTCCTGTTTCTCCTACGATACGTGGATAAGTTCTGTAATTGTTGATGTTATCTCCAATTTGTTTCCATAAAGTATTGAAAACTTTTGTAGAACCTGTGAAGTGTAAACCTGCAAAATCTTTATGTTCTAAAACTGTTTTTGCAGTTTCTGCTCCATCAGTTAAGATCATGTTGATTACACCATCTGGTAAACCAGCTTTTTTGAACACTTCCATTGTTACTTTAGCGGCTAAAGTTTGTTTATCAGAAGGTTTCCAAACTACAACATTCCCCATCAAAGCCATACAAGATGGTAAATTACCAGCGATTGCAGTAAAGTTGAATGGAGTAATTGCGAAAGTAAATCCTTCTAATGGACGATAATCTACACGATTCCAAATTCCTGGAGAAGAAATTGGTTGATCTGCATAAATTTCTGTCATGTATTGTACATTGAAACGTAAAAAGTCAATTAATTCACAAGCTGAATCAATTTCTGCTTGCATTGCATTTTTAGATTGACCAATCATTGTTGCAGCATTTATTTTTGCACGATAAGGACCAGCAATCAAATCTGCAGCTTTCAAGAAAATTGCCGCTCTATCTTCCCAAGGCATTGCAACCCAAGCTTCTTTCGCTGCCAAAGCTGTATCAATAGCTTTTACAACATCTGCTTGCGTACCTTCGTGGAAATAACCAACAACTTTTTGGTGATCATGTGGAGGACGAATTTCTTTTTTATTTCCTGAAAAAATTTCTTCAGAACCAATGTATTGAGGAACTTCTGTTACCTCGTTAAACATTTTTTTGTATGCGTCTAATAATTGCGCACGCTCTGGCGTACCAGGAGCATATGATTTCACCTCTTCGTTAACAGCGTGAGGAATTTGAGCAAATGATTTTGACATTTTGATTATTTTGTTTGTTTATACTTTTCAAAGTTCAAATTTAAGAAAAATAAATGGAAATGTTTCAGTTCAGATAATTAAGTCTTTTATCACTTTAGACATAAAATTATCCATTATTCTTCCTTTTTATTTTCTTTTTTATCTTTTGTATGAAGAATTTGATTTTCGATATTTTCTAAATATTGAATCTGCATTTCCTGTATTTCTAATAATTTTTTATTCTGATGAACCAATAAATGATCTATTTTTTCACTTAATAATTTTATTTCCAATTCAGCTTTCAAGTTAATCTTATAATCATGTTCGGCTCTATCACGATCTTTATCTTCTTGACGATTTTGACTCATCATAATAATTGGTGCTTGTATTGCTGCTAAACAAGACAAAATCAAATTGAGTAAAATAAATGGATAGGGATCAAAACCTTTGTTGTGCAACATCCAAAAATTAAGAAACATCCAAGCCAATAAGAAAATAAAAAAAGAAATAATAAATGTCCAACTTCCACCAAAAGATGCTACTTTATCTGCGATTCTATCGCCTGTTGTCAATGGCTTTGATGAATTTTCTTTTATATTCTCGGAAAGAATAGAATTATCACGAATCGCTTCCACTACATCTTGATCCAATTTTTCCATTTCACCTTTTTCTTGCGAAATCAAATTTGCAAAAAATTGACGACGATATTTGTTCAATATTTTTATCGAAACATAATCTTCTTCGGTAATTGCTGGATAATCTTGCTCAATCAATTTAAAAATCTCTTGCTGAATTTCTTTTCCTTTTACAGCTTCGTAGCGATTAATTGGTTCTTGAGTTACAAAACATTTCATAATAATCTATTTTAGTCAAAAATCACATTACAAAAAACGCTCCTAAAATTAGAAGCGTTTTAATTATTAAAAGTTATTTGTGTAATAATCGAAATATTTACAATTTGATTTTATTTCTTGATATGTTTTCGTGTCCGAATATTGTTTCAAATTTTTAAAATTAGAACGATAATTTGCCACTTTAAACGCTAAAATTTTATCTTCGTTGTCATATTGATTTTCGTACAAACGTTTCAACACAGGATCTTTTGCATTATAAAATCTTCCTTGTTCATTCTTAGACAATGCAAATAAAATTTGCGCTTTCATTTCTTTGTCTTTTGTCGAATCAAAAGCTTTTTTCAAATAATTTTCTGACGGCGTAAAATTATCTACGTAGTTTCCACCCCAACCGAAACTTTTGTAAAAGAAGTTGCTTGTCGCTTCATATTGATCACCATAATTATTAAATTTTGGTCCATTATCATTGTTTCGATCAAATGTCAACAAATAACGATAATAGCCTAAAGTCGTCGTATTGTAAAAGAAATTCCCCAACAAATAATTCGCTTTTGCAGCTTCTTCGGTATTCTTCTTTGCTATTTTATTCAATTCAATCATCGCATTTGTCAATTCTAATTTTGACATTTTTGGTTTGATAAATTTAAATTCATTCAAATAAGGAGTTGCGATCACTTGATTTTCGTCACAATTAAAACATTCAATCTTATTATATCCAAAGATTTTATTCGGAATATTATGATAACCATCAAACTGATTTTCTACCCAAGTTTTGCTTTCTTTTTCTGTTGTATAATCGTAATCATAAACAAAATAAGCACTTTCTGACGTGTGATATTTTTGATCAATCTTCTCAAATTCTTTTTTCGCCAAATCAAATTTCATTTCGCCTAAATACAATGTTCCTTTGAAATCGGCTAAATAATCTGATAATTTAAACTGAATTTCTTTTGATTTTTCTGTTCTCCAATCCCATGAACTCGATTTTACTTTTGCATTAATCAAATATTTTTCGAAAGCTGTTTTATTCGATTTTTTATCCAATTTATCTAAATCATTGATAATCGTCCAATCTGGATTTGAACCTAATTGTGTAATTTCATTATGAATCAAAAATGCTTTTCCTTTGTCACCTTGCAAAAAATATCGATTTGCTAAAACATCTAAAATCACATTTTTCAAGTTCATTTTTTGATCATCTTCATCCGAATAACCATAGACATCTTCTGGTAATTTTGGATATTCATAATTCAAAATCGACGCATATTTTTGCATCAGTTGATTTTCAAAACTATCTGTAATTTTCTTTTGTTCGAAAATTTCTAATAAAATTTCAATCACTTTTTTCTGTTGTTGAAATTCTTTCGAAGTTGAATTTACTTTTGCTAAATAATCCTTTGTTTCCGCAAAATTTTTGTTCAATAAATTCAAATATGCCACCGATAAATTCCAATATTCTTTGTCGTCAGCTTTTATCACTTGTGATTTTGCCAGAGCAATCAATTCATTGATCTGAACTTCATCTTTTGAATCTTCGGGGTTACTGTAATAATTGCCATTTGTTTTTACAGGCAAATATAAATCTGTATATTTTTTTCGTTCTTGAGAAGAATTCCAATAATAATCTTCAGGATTTTGTTGCAAATATTCGCGTTCAATTAAATTAATAGAACGTGCAAATAAGATTCTCGCTTGTGGAGCATTTACATCATTCGCAATAATTTTTTTGGCAGGAGCTAACGGATTCGAAAAATCATTGTAACCAATCAATAAATACAAATCATTTTTTTCTTGAATCGTTTTGGCATTGGCTAACATTTTCTCATAATTCAAATCTTCTGTCACGCGCATCGATTGATAAGCACTCATTTTTCGATCATTCGAATGAGAAAAAACTTCGAAAAAGTCATAATTCGCTTGAATATAATTTCCAAGTGCACGCTCCGCTCCACCTTTTTGATCTAACGCATAATAATACATCGAATTTTTGAGTCCTTGCGACGCCACATACATATTAAAATAATTGATAGCGTCTTTATATTCGTGGAAATAATGCGCAAAACGCACCAATTGATAACCATAACGAACTTTTAATTCTTTGTCCGTTTCTGCATTCCAACTTTTCTTTAGAACATCAAGAACTTTCTTATAATTTAGATTATTGACATTTTTTTCTGGACGATCTACATACGACCATTCACCATTATCGATATAATAAAAAGCCATATAAGGCTCTAAATACTTGGCATACGACAAGTAAAGTAAACTTTGCTTATTCTTTTTTACCCAATCTGTTGTCGCAAAATTATAGTTCGTATTGGACGATTTTCCATTCTTTACCATCAAATCAATTTCTTGTTTCGATGCTTTAAAAACTAACTCAAATGCTTGCTGATAGCTAATTCCCAACGTTTTTTGCCAATCCAAAATATTTTCATTCTTTTGATTTGCATCCATCGTATAATATGGATTATCCAACGTCATCAAAAATGGCTGATATTGTGGCGCTTCACTTAATGTTTGCGAAAAAAGATTGTAGTAATAATAATCTTCTCCTCCTCCATCAGCACATGCAAATGCTTTGGTCAAACCAAAAGTTAAACATAAAGTAAGTACTATTTTTTTCATAATTGTGTTGGTATTGTTTTTAAAAATTTTGAGTCTAAATGATAATAAATCAAGCGATAATTGTAAGATAATTTTGTATCGATAAATGATTTTGTTTCAACTAATAATTCGGGAGAAATCGTTTCAACTTTTATTGTAAAACCTTTGCTCACGTAAAAATTTCGAACAAAAAAATCATCTTCCACTTCATAAAAACCATTTCTGATTTTCTTTACAGGTTTTCCTAACAAATCTTGCTCCGAAAAGGAATTGATTAATTTTATTCTTCCTTGATGATTTGTCAAAATTGCCCATGAATAAATTGGTAAAGCAACATCTAATTTGATTGGATAATCGTTTAAATTCTTCAAATAATCTTTTGCTATTTTCAAGTCTAAAATCGAATTATTTTCGGATTTATCGGTTGGATTTTCGGTTGCATAACACATCAAAACCATTTTATCCAGAGGCGGAACACCTTCTTGATCTTTAAATTTAACTTGATGCAAACGCAAAGTTGCCGAAAGTTTTTTGCCCGAAATATGTTTCAATTCCGACAAAAACATAAAATAATTTTCTCGCGTAGATTTTGTCCAATCACAATCAATCTGAATTTCATTGAAGTTTTTCAGATTTCCTCTTTCAGCCGTTTCACTCAAAAAATTATAGACATCTTTTGCTAAAATTTTGACTTGATCTTTTGATGTATTCAGAAAAGTTTGATTGGTAATAAAAACCGTCGGAATATAATTGACATTGAGCTTCGTTGCATCAAAATTCTGAATAATTCCAACTGGAGAAATTTTATTCAACTTTTTATCCACATCAAAAAAACGAACATAAATATTTTCCACTTTTAGTGAATCAACCGCTTTTTTCTCTGTTTCATTCACCGAATAATTACTTCGCCAATAATAAAAATCAATTGGTGATTTTTTGGTTTCAGAAGTACATCCAACCAAACTAATTATCGTAAACAGTGTTAAAAATCTAAATAAAAATTTCATACTCAAATTTAACTCAAAATCTATAAATCACAATCGATGAAAATAGTGAGATTTTATCAAATTAATTGTCGAAATTTATCCTCTATAATATTCTTAAAAAATGAATGATAAAAATTTTCAGCGTGTAATCGAAATGTCTTTTGCGAGCGTTTATCCACATTATATCACGAAAGCAGAAAAGAAAAACCGAACAAAAACGGAAGTTGACGAAATTATTTTTTGGTTGACGGGTTATACTGAAAAAGATTTGGAAGAAATTTTAACGAAGAAAACTAACTTTCATTATTTTTTTGAAAATGCACCAAATTTTAATCCAAATGCAACTAAAATAAAAGGTGTAATTTGCGGCTATCGTGTGGAAGAAATTGAAAATCCATTGATGCAAAAAATTCGATATTTAGACAAATTAATCGATGAATTAGCCAAAGGAAAAACGATGGAAAAGATTTTGAGAAGTTAGATTATTTCCACTTTTTGATATGTTCAATTGGTTGCTTTAATTGAAAACTTAACGATTTTATTTTTGCTTTGATCAACTTTTTTCGTCCATAATAACTTCTTGTGTAATGCAATTCTGCATCGCCTACAAGTTGCAACCATTGTTGATGAAAATATTCAGCCTTTTTCTTGTGTTGACCAATAATTTCGGGAACCGAATGATAATCTCTTTGTTTGAAAAGATTCATCAGCACACTTTTTCGTTCGATAAAATAACGTGGATTATCAATTGGATTTAAAATATTTTCGAGCGAATGTAAAAAAGTCGCCTTATCATAAGTTGTTGCCGACAATAAACTACACGAAATATTTCCCGATTTATCTACAGTTGTCAAAATATTTGTTTCTCGCAATTCATTAGACAATAAATTAAAATGTTGCAAAGTATTGAATAACGCAACAGCTATTTTCTGAAAATCTTTGGTGATATCTCTATATTGAATATAAAGTTTGATGTTTTTGTAAAAATTAACTCCGAAATACACAATTCCGACCGTTGAGAGAAAAATTATGGTTGAAAGAAAGCTTTTTTTCGACATCGAAAATAAAAGTGTTCGAATACTTTCTTCGAAAAAGAAAACGATAAAAGAGATGAATGAAAGAAGTAAACTTGTTGTTAAACTTTTTATCGACTTCGAATAATACAAATGTTTTGAGAAATCATATTCTTTTTCTCCGTCATAAAAATACTTTAATTCATTATCAATCTTTGTTCCTTCGGCAATAGAATTTGTCCAAGAATCTCTAATTTGAACATCATTTTTACTCCATTCTATCGTTTGCTGATTGTAATTTTCAATAGATTCCTCTGTAAATTGTTCAGGAAGATTCAGACGAGAAATACCATTCGAAATCGTGTTTTCTTTTTGCGAAATCCCAACAAAAGCCTCAAATCGTTGTCTCATTTTATCCAAATCTCCACCTCCATTTTGCGCAAACAAATCCAACGTAACCAAATGCCAAACGTTACTCACTTTATTTGGTTCTTCAGAATTCACACGAATCGCACGCCCACGCATCTGATTTGATGTTACAAAAGAACCTACATTACTCGCTAAAATCAAACTATTGATACTCGGCGCATCCCAACCTTCGCCCAAATAAGCGCGAGTTCCGACAATTATTTTGATAACACCTTTGTTAAATAATTTTGTTAAAACAGCCAATAAATTTCCTCTTGAATTATCTTCCGTAACAACTTCGAAAAAATTATCATCGAACATCACCGATTTAAACTGAATCGCTTCTGCTCTATCTTTGAACTGATAAATTATTTTTGGAAGAATTGTTTTCGAAACGATTACCATCGAACCTGTAATAATCGCAAGATGTGGAATTATTTCTGAATTTAGATTTCGAAGTTTTTCGAAAATTGGAAAAACGCCTAACTTTATTTTACTTGGTTCATTCTGTAAATTATCCGAATAAAATTCTTTTCGAATATAATCGGTCAAAATTACCATGTGCAACTTATCGCCCAAATGTTGGTATTCTGATTTTACAATTTCTGCAATACTATCAATCTTTTTTACACTATTTATCAGCGAATTTTTAACTTTTTGATTATAATGTAAAGTAACTTTTATCTGATCGATTGCTCCGATTCGTTTTAAATTCGTTAAAAATGGTTTCAAAAATTTCTCGTGTTCCAAATAAAATTCTTCATCTTTAAACAACAAATAATTGAACATACATTCTGCCCAATAATAATTGAAAGGCGGAAAATCTATCGTTTCGTTTTCTAATAAATCCAAATGCTGAAAATCCAATGGCGTATCAAACGATTTCAGATAAATCACAAAAGACGCATAGGCATCAAAATCTGCATAAATTTCGTCGAAACAACTTGCAGGCGTTTTGATAAAATCTAACATCAAAACAAATTCATACAAAGCTGTATTTTCTTTAACCTCTTGGAAAAAAGCTTCTACTTCTTCAAGGTTTTTGGAAATAATTTCACTCTCAAAATTTATGGGAAATGAACACAACAACAAATCTTGATGCGGACACAAATCTTTTTGTTTGACTAATTCTGGAATAGATATTTCGCAATCAATCGGACCACAAAAAGTGAGATAACGATTCCATTCTTCTTTCGCAACATCAAAAGGCGGCGTAGCAGTTAACGCCACAATCTTTGGTGATAATTCACTTTTGATTTTATTGAGACTTTTCCACCATTCATTTTTTAGATGATGCGCTTCATCTACAATCAAAGTTTTGACGTTATTTTCTTTTAATAATTGAATCAAAGATTGTTCGTCTTTTACCATCGAAGCATGTAATCCTTGATAAGTAGAAATGGTAAGAAATTTTGGTTGATGAATATCCATCGAAATCCAATCGACTTCCTGATTATCAAGAAAAAGCTCAATAAATCGATCTTTCCATTGATTACGAATCGCTAAAGTTGGCGCTAAAATAAGCGTAGGCTCATTAATTCGAAGCATTACTTCCAATCCCAAAACCGTTTTTCCAGAGCCAGGCGGTGCTACAATATTAAGATGCGCATCTTTTAAATGAAATTCTAATTCATCTAAAACACGCTGTTGATAATCGCGCCAAGAATACTTAAATTTTATTGGTTGGAAATTGAAAGTCATGATTGATAAAAAACTGAATGATTTATCTCCTCGAATTTCCAGTTCCATATCCCATTAACACATCGTATCGTTGTCCCCAAGGGCGATAGTAAAACAATGCTTGATATTGATTTTCGGTTTGCCAAAAACTTCCGCTCACATAACTTGGATCGATTTTGCCTGTTTTGGTATTTTTTACGACATATTGATAATTGTAATAACCTTGTTTCAAGAATAATTCGGTTACCCAAAATCCTGCATCGTCTTTTTCTAATTTCGAATTTTCATCAATTTCCCAATTATTAAAAGCACCTACAACATACGGAACGTATAATCCATTTTGATCTTCGAAAGCGTCTAACGCAAAATAAACCCACGAATAATCTGCTTCAGAATTTGCTGCATATTCGTTTCCATAACGGTTATTTCGGATATAAAAATTACCATTAATGTCTGGATAATCATCATAAGGTAGATTATATTTCGGAATATCTGCACGCAAAACAGTGTGATAAACACTATCTTTTCTGAATGTTTTTTCTGTTGTTAAACTCGGAACTTCTAAATTTTTGTTATCAAACCAATTGTATTCGGCACCACCGTCAAACAAAATATTGGTATCATTATATGTTAATTGATTTGGACGAGAAAAAGATGGTCGATTGATAAAATAACCTTCGTTCCAATTGTTATTTTTCATCAAAAATAATCTTGCGCCATCAGGAACTTCAGTTAAATTTTGTGTTCCACTTGAAACTTGAACTTGCAAACGCTGATTCAATTCTTTTACGGTTGGATTATTGTAACGAGAAACCATCACACCAACATCCGCAATTGGTTGATAAACGGCAAAACGTTTCGTGAAAATTGGGTTTGAATCATTTTCTAAATACACTTTTAACACATAATTTCCAGGTAATTTTACATTCATTTGATCATTCGGAAATTGAATTTGATAATTGGTATATTTTTGATACGTATTGAATGAATTCTTATATGTTCGCGCATAATCAGCATTAACACCATTTAAAAATTCGGTTTGAAAAATATTCGATTCTGACCAATCTGCATTTCTGTGTTCAATAGAATATTGATAACGCTTATAACCTGCACTGATATCATCAAAAAGAAAAATTAATCTTTCGCTAGAACCTAACTTGACAACGGGTGTATTATCGTTTGTTTGCGGATTAAAAACTTGAACCGTCTTGATATTCTTTGGAGGAATTACATCTTGAAATTGCCCAAAAAGAATTGAAGTCAATAGACAAAGTATAATCGAATAGAATTTCATTTTCATTATAATTTTGATTGTTAAAAATACAAAAAAAACGCATGCCTTTTTGAAAAAGACATACGCTTATATAACTCTAAAATTTATTTTTTAGTACAAAGCAGGAAACTCGTTTGGTTTCGCTTCGCGCATCAATTCATAAACTTGTTCTGTAATATCATCAACAGAAGGTTTTGAAAAATAATCTCCATCAGTCGCATACGCAGGACGGTGAGCTTTCGCTGTAATCGTCAATGGTGCGCTATCTAATGTAAAATATCCACCTTGTTTCTCGATAATTTCTTGTAACAAGAATGCACTTGCTCCACCTGGAACATCTTCGTCAACAATAACTAAACGATTCGTTTTGTTCAAACTTTTTGCAACATCTGCATTGATATCGAAAGGCAATAAAGATTGTGCATCAATTACTTCAACAGAAATACCTAGTTGCTCCAATTCTTTCGCAGCATCCATCACAATTCTCCAAGTAGAACCGTAAGTTAACAACGTTACATCTTTTCCTTCTTTTGTAATTTCTACTTCACCTATTGGCGTTGTAAATTCTCCAATATTAGTTGGTGCAGGTTCTTTCAAACGATAACCATTCAAACTTTCTACAACAATTGCAGGCTCATCTGCTTGCATCAATGTATTGTAAAAACCTGCGGCTTTTGTTAAATCACGTGGAACTAAAACATTCACGCCACGAACCAAATTCAAAATTCCTCCCATTGGCGAACCTGAATGCCAAACACCTTCTAAACGGTGACCACGCGTTCTGATAATCACAGGCGCTTTTTGACCTCCATTCGAACGATAAAGCACAGTTGCCAAATCATCAGAAATTCCTTGTAAACAATAAAGTATATAATCTAAATATTGAATTTCTGCAATTGGACGTAAACCACGCATCGCTAATCCAATTCCTTGACCAAGAATTGTTGCTTCGCGAATACCTGTATCCGAAATACGATCGATACCATATTTTGCTTGAAGACCTTCTAAACCTTGGTTTACATCACCAATATTTCCAGCATCTTCACCAAAAACTAATGCCTTTGGATATTTTTCGAAAATTTTATCAAAGTTATCACGAACAATTACACGACCATCTTCTAACGCTGGATTTTCTCCAAACTCAGGTTTTACTTGTGGTACTTGAGTTGCCGTTCCTGAAACTAATTTAGTCGAATAGATTTCTTCTTCGCGCTTCATTTTGGCATCTAACCAAGAAATTAATTCAGCTTTTGTAACTAAATTTTCTGAACGTATTAAACGAATTACTTTACGAACAGCTCCATAAACATCACGTTTGAAAGGACTTTTCTTTGATTTTAGATTACTAATTTCAATGTTGATAAAAGCACCGTTTGCACTTTCTGAAGCAATTTTCGTTAATAATTCTAATGCTTCATTTTTCAAATCCAAAATTGGATTCAAATAATCGTCCCAACATTGTTTTTGAGAAGCTTTTACTTCAGCTTTAACATCAGCTTCTAATTGATCCAACTCTTCCGCAGAAATAATTGCTTCTGAATGATCTGCAAATGCTAAAATATATTCACGGAATTTTGTGATTCCGTCAAATTCTTTTTCCCAAGTCAAACGCTCCTCTGATTTATAACGCTCGTGCGAACCAGAAGTCGAGTGACCTTGCGGTTGCGTACATTCTTGCACGTGTACAATACACGGAATGTGATGCTCTCGCGCAAATCTTTCTGCACGTGTATACGCTTCAATCAAAGCAGGATAATCCCACGCTTTTACTGTAATAATTTCGTAACCTCTTTCTTCTTCCGTTCTTCCGAAACCTGATAACAATTCAGAAAGATTCGATTTTGTACGTTGAAATTTAGCTGGTACAGAAATTCCGTAACCATCGTCCCAAATAGAAACCACCATTGGCACTTGCAAAACTCCTCCTGCATTTATCGTTTCCCAAAAATGTCCTTCAGAAGTACTTGCATCTCCAATTGTTCCGAAAGCAATTTCATTTCCGTTTACAGAAAATTGTTGATCTTCGTCTGATTGAGGAACATTTCTAAAATATTTTGAAGCTTGTGCTAAACCTAACAAACGTGGCATTTGACCAGCTGTTGGCGAAATATCTGCACTCGAATTTTTTTGTTCTGTTAATTTTTTCCAAGAACCGTCTTCATTTAAAGAACGTGTTCCGAAGTGAGATGTCATTTGACGACCTCCAGATGAAGGTTCTTTCTCTAAATCTGTTAAAGCATATAATTGTGCAAAAAATTGTTCAACAGTTAATTGACCAATTGCGAACATAAATGTTTGATCGCGGTAGTATCCAGAACGGAAATCTCCATTTTTGAATACTTTTGCCATTGCAATTTGTGGTAATTCTTTTCCATCACCAAAAATTCCAAATTTTGCTTTCCCAGTAAGTACTTCTCTTCTCCCTAAAAGACTTACTTCGCGAGACATAAAAGCCGTCTTGTAATCATTAATGATTTGACTTTTAAACTCTTCGAAAGTAATTTTATTTACCTCTTTTGTTTCCATTTCTTTTGTTTGTTGCATCACAAATTTAACAAAAGATTTGTAACTTACACCATACAATTTGCGTCTAACGAATAGATTATAGAATTGTATCATCCAATTAATAACTATAAAAATAAATACATGAAAAAAACTTTACTGAGTATTTGTCTGGTTTTTGCCTTTGCAAATTCACCTTACTTAATGGCTCAAACGAAATCTGGAAGCGCAACTTTTGTGACGCAAGTAGAAGGAATTAAGGAATACAAACTACCAAATGGATTACAAGTTTTATTGGTTCCTGATCAATCGCAAAGTAATGTTGTGGTTAACATTGTGTACAATGTTGGATCTAAACATGAAGGTTATGGCGAAAAAGGAATGGCGCACTTGTTAGAACATATGTTGTTTAAATCAACAAAAAACTTAGGCGATATCAAGAAAATGTTATCTGACAAAGGTGGACGCGCAAATGGAACAACATATTATGATCGTACAAATTATTACGAAGTTTTCCCATCAAGCGACGAAAATTTACGTTGGAGTTTAGAAATGGAAGCTGATCGAATGATTAATGCAACCATTAAACAAGAAGATTTGGACAAAGAGTTTTCAGTTGTGCGTAATGAATTTGAAATTGGTGAAAATGATCCTTCAAGTGTTTTAATGGAACGCGTTATTTCTGCTGGCTATTTATGGCACAATTACGGAAAATCTACCATTGGATCTAAAGAAGATATTGAGCGTGTAAAAACACCACAGTTGCGCAAATTCTACGAAAAATATTATCAACCAGATAATGCAACTTTAATTATTGCTGGAAAATTTGACGAAAAAAAAACAATGGAATATGTGAATCAGTATTTTGCTTCGATTCCAAAACCAACTCGTGTTTTAGACGAAATTTTAACAGTTGAGCCAGCGCAAGATGGTGAAAAATTTGTTGAAGTAAAACGTGCAGGAGATTCACAATCTGTTGGTGTAATGTATCACGTTGCAGCATATAGCGATAAAGATTATGCAGCAATTGATGTTTTAAATAATATTTTAACTTCAGATCCTTCGGGATATTTGTACAAATCTTTAGTTGACACACACAAAATTGCTTCAATTTGGGCGTATAGTCCAGAAGTTCGTGATGCAAGTTTCTTCTATATCGGAACTGAAATTCCAAAAGAGAAAAACATCGAACAAACGAAAAATGATATTCGTGCAGAATTAGACAAAGTTGCTACAATTAATTATACTGATCAAGATGTACAACGTGCGAAAGCAAGTATTGTGAAAAACATCGAAAATCAAAAAAATAATACGATTAATTATGCCATTGGTTTAACAGAAATTGTTGGTGCGGGTGATTATCGTTTAGGTTTCTTATACCGCGATAATATCGAAAAAGTAACCAAAGAAGATGTAAAACGTGTAGCTGAAAAATATTTTAAAGCGAATAATAGAACAGTTGGAACTTTTATTCCGACAAAAGATGAAATTCGTGTAAAACCAGCTGAATTAACGAATAAACAGATTACAGAATTAGTTTCGAATTACAAAGGTCGTGCAGTTGAGAAAGAAGCAAAACCATTTGAAGCTTCAATCAAAAACTTAAAAGCTCATTATGCAGAAGGAAAATTGAACAATGGTCTAAAATATGGAATCATCGACAAAGAAATTAAAGGTGAAAAAGTAATTCTTTCATTTAATTTACCTGTTTCGAATGAAAAAGATTTGGCAAACAAAGGAATGATCGGTCAATTAACGGCTGAATTGTTAATGTCTGGAACGAAGAATTTAACAAAAGAACAAATCAAAGATCAATTAGATGCTTTAAAATCTTCGGTTGGATTTAGATTTGGAGGACAAAATTTATCTGTAACAATTAATACGTACAAAAATTCATTAGACAAAACAATGGATGTCGTGCGTCAAATCATTACAGAACCAACTTTTCCTGAAGCTGAATTAGCAAAATCTGTAAATGAATACATAACATATTTAGATGCAAATACAAACGATCCGCAAGCATTTGCCTTTAACGAAATTAGTCGTTTAACATCTAATTATCCTAAATCTTCTATTTTTTATACAGCTTCTTTTACTGAAACGAAAGATGATTTGAAGAAAATTAAACAAACTGATTTAGTTGATTTTTATAAAAATATTTTAGGTGCGCAAAATGGCGTTGTTTCTATTGTTGGAACAAATGACAAAGCGAAAGTTGAAAAGTTATTGAACGATACTTTTGGTAAATGGAACAGCAAATCGAAGTACGAAAAAGCATATCCAACTTTTACAGCAACGAAAAAAGAGGATAAACTTTATAACATTCCAGATAAAGAAAATGCAGCAGCAGTTGGGTCAATTAACTTCAAAATGAATCGTGAAAGTGCTGATTACGCCGCAATGGTTATGGCAAATGAAATGATTGGAAGTGGAGGATTTTTATCTGCTCGTATTCCAATGCGATTACGAGAAAAAGAAGGAATCAGCTACGGCGCAGGTTCTTATGTTTCGATTCCAAGCGATCCTAAAAACGACGTTTCTTCTTGGGGATATTATGCATTCTTGAATCCAACAAAACGTGAAGCGGTTGAAAAAGCATTGAAAGAAGAAGTTGCAAAAGCATTGAAAGATGGTTTCACAGCGGATGAATTGAAAACAAATATTGTAAGTTGGAAAAACGGACGTACGACTTCTTTGGGAACTGACGGAACTTTGTTAGGCTTATCGAATGGTTATTTATTGAACGGAATTACGTTTGATGAATTTGATAATTTAGAGAAAAAGGTAGATGCATTGAATGTAAACCAAGTAAACGAGGTTTTCAAAAAGTACATTTCTTTAGATAAATTAACTTCTGTTTACACAGGAACTTTTGATAAAAAGTAAATACAATTCATATTAATTAAAAGAAAGCTTCAGATTATTTTGGAGCTTTTTTTATGATTTATTTAGAATAAAATTCTGCATGATTATTCATTTTCGGTCTAAAATGTGAAAAAATTTGTTAAAAAACCCTCATTTTAACATCATCCTAAGTTTTTGGCATCATAATTTCTTAACACTAGAAACAATAAAAAAACAATTAACCTTAAATAATAATTCATATGCAAGGATTAGAAGAAAACAATCAACCAACAAACAAAGGAAAAAACGGTTTAGTAGTTCCTTTGGCATTAGTCGGAATCTTATTAGCAGGAAGCGTAGGATATAATATTTATCAAGCAAACCAAATCGGGAATCTTGAAAAAAATGAATCTTTAAATTCTCAAATCCTTAAAAACGAAACAGGTCAAAAGGATCAAATTCGTAAACAATATGATTCGATTTTAAACGACTATACACAATATAAAGCACGCATCGAAGATCGTAACAATTTATTGAGCGATAAAGAAAATATGATTCAGTTAAAGAATCAAGATATTCAAGAAATTTTAGATAAAGACAATCCAACTGCAGAGGAAATGAATCGTGCTCGTAAAATGATCAACGATTTAGAAGGAAGTGTAAAAAATTACAAATCTGAAGTTGCGCGTTTACAAAAAGAAAATGCAATTCTTGTACGTAGTGTTGACGAATTAAATAATAAAAATTCTGCTTTAACAACAGACAACAATAATTTAAGAGAAAACAATAAAGAGTTAACATATAACTACGAAACAGAAAAAAGTGTTCGTCAAAAAGACAATGCAATTTCGAAAGGAAAGATCAATGAATTAAGTTCAACTTTATCTGTTTCTAATCAACAAATCAAAGGAATTCGTGTAAGAAATAGCGGAAAAGAAGTTGAAAAAACACGTGCAAAACGTATTGATAAAATTCGTGTTTCTTTTGATGTAGATCGTAATTCGAGAACAGAATCTGGAGACAAAAAATTATATGTTGCTATCTATAATCCTGATGGAACTTTAGGAAGATATGGAAATGCACAAGGTGGACAAATTGAATTGAGATCTGGAGATACAGTAAATTTCTCTGATGCAATCAACTTTAATTACACAAACGGACAAACAAAAAATATTACGTTTGATTGGGAAAACGAGGAATTCCAAAAAGGAGTTTACACGTTCAATGTTTACGAAAATGGATTTAAGATTAGTCAAGCAAAAATAACCCTAAACTAATTATTGATACAAGACTAACCAAGAAAGCTCAGCAATTGCTGAGCTTTTTTTGATTTAATATATTTTTTAAATATTATCGTTTCAAAAGATTAATACTAACTGTTGCCAACTCATTATTTGGATATTTTTTGAACAATGTTTTATCTGGAACCAAACCTGTTTCTTGACAAATACGATGAAAAACATCTACTTCCACAATATATTGATCCGAGAATCCATGCGTCGCATCATACGCTGTTGCCGGCGTATTTCCTAAATTCTTCGCCGTTAAATCTGGAGAAATCGTATGTAATTCGATCAACAACAGACCAAATTTATCTACGTAAGGCGCCCATTTTTTGAGATGATTCAATAAATTTTGTTCCACATCATTGTTTGACAATCGTTTTCCTCTAAACGCAAAAGCTCCTGTAGAAGCACTAATTCGATTTGTTTTGACATCTTCTACATCTTCCCAAATTCGGTTATGATCTAAAAATGTTCGGATATTTAATAAATCACTCAACTCTATTGAATAATCATTTTTCAAATCTGTTGCCAAACGATCTGGATCGCCAATGTCGCCCCAAATCACTTTTGCCCAAATATCATTTTTAATTAAGTTGGCACGCGTTACTTTCAACGCTGCTTGATTATAATCTGCACCAACCAAGAAAAGTGGATATTCGTCGAGATGTTTTCCGCGCAAAGTTTGACATTCTATCACATCATACAAATGTTGCAAAAGCGCTCCATTCCCACATCCCATATCCAAAATCCCTTTCGGTTGCTCTTCTATCGGACGATTGAAAATATCAACAATAAACTCATCAATCACTTTGAAATAAGTGGAATGCGCTCCTCCACTACCCCAAACATTCATTTCGCGATTCACATGTTGCTCATCTTCACCATCGGTAATTTCACGCAATTTTGTTGGCGAACCGAAAAGTAAATCATTCAACTTTGCAAACATTGGTAAATAAGAAACTGTAACACCATACGATGTTGCTCGACGTGCAAAAAACAATCCTATTTCGGTGAATTTATAGTTTTTTTCGTGTTTAGTAAACCAACCTAATTCGGTTAATCTTTCTAATATTTTTTCGAAAGTTTGTGGATTTTTGTGAAATTCATCTGGATTGAAAGAAGCTTCCATAAAGTATTTATGAAACAAACCGCTCATTCCCATTCGCACAATAATTGGTCCAACCAAAACGCCTTCGATATGTTTGGTAATTTGATAATGCAAAGGTTTTTCAAGAAACTCTTCATCATCAGCAGTCATCAAATAAGTTTTATATTTATCAAATAATTTGATCCATTTTTTACAAAACTCATCCGAAAAATCATGTTGATTGATTACCTCATTTTCTGCTAAAAAAACAGCTAAATCGTGGTAAATATCAATATTTGTAAATGCTCGATCCGAATATTTATTAGTTTGAATTTCAACATTATCTTTCGCATTGTCCACCGAATATTCTAACATATTTTGCGAAGCCAACACACGCAAAGCAACATTTAGATAACCTTCGTTCGCCTGAAATTCTTTTGTCAATTCTTCTAACTGTATAGTTTTGTGCTCGACAATGTAATGCAAAGCTCCTTTTTTAGCCAAAGCGCTCAATACAGGAGCCGTTACCAAACCATCGAGATGTCTAAAAATTAGCGATCTCAAATATTTTTTATCCATTTTGGTTGATTTTTTCTACTATAAATATATTGAAAATTGCGAAAAGTTGATGTGAAGGTTATTGTAAAATTTTAAAAATTAGAAATTAAAAAAAACCTCATCTATTGACAAGGTTTTTGATGTATTTGATTAATCAATTTTGATAAAATTACCATTCAGATCAAATTTCAAATCGACATTATTTTGTAACAATTCTACTTTTATTTCTTTGTCTTTTGTATCCATTTCAATTGATTTCGCATCGATTTTAGGATATTTTGATTGAAGATATTTTTGAATATTATCTGGGAAAAATTTAATCGGAATCGCTTTTCCTAAACCATTTTTCACCTCCTTCCAATCACCATTATCTGTAAATTCTATTTTTGTTCCGTCTTTCAACTGAATATTATATGTTGTGATATTGCGTTCAACTTCTTTTATCGCATTCACAAACTCCATATTACCAAAGTTTTTCGAAACAAAATTTTGTGCATTAACAGGTAAACTATTTGCTGAAATCACCGTTTCATTCGGATCAATATTTACCGTTTTTTGTTGACCATTATCTTGTAAAACCACATAAGTATTTTGTGAAGTCAATGACTCTGGATGATTCGCAATATCACTTTCCGAAACAATTGGTTGTTCTGCAACTTCAGATTTACTTGTGATAACTTCTGAGTTTTCTGTTTTCTTCGATTCGCACGAAGAGAAAACTAAGCTTAAAATGACGGCTGTTGATAAAATTACTTTTCTCATGATTTGGATTTTAAACGTTTATCAACAAGCATTATACCATAAAAAAAGCTGATTAAAAATTTAACCAGCTTTTAAGAGTTTATTTTTTCTTCTGAACTAAAATCAGGTATTCCCAAGGTTTTAATTTCAGTTTTGTTGTAGCATCAAATGTCACATCTTCGTTATTCATAAAATTTTTGTACACACCATTAATTGGAACTGTAATTTCTTTATTTGCTTTCGTAAAATTCGCAATAAAATAAGCTTCTGTCGTATTTTTTTGACGTTTGAACGCTAAGATAGATTTATCATCAGATGTTTTCAAACGTTCGTAAGAAGCCGCTTTTTTCGCTCCATTAAACGCTTCATTTGTGATTTTTAATTCTCCTAACTTTTCGTAAACGCCACGCATTTTTGCTGTTGAATTACGATCAATAGAATCTTTGACAAAGAATTTTAAACGACGATTAAAATCTTCTTCTTGTCCATTATAAATCAAAGGAATTCCTGGTAAAGTATATGTTAATGCAGCAAATGTTTCGACTGCATCACCCATTCTTTCATATTCAGTTCCAGCCCAAGAATTTTCGTCATGATTTGATGTGAATAATAATTTATAATCATCCGCTTGCCATTTTTTCGGAATCGAATCCATATACGCATCAATCGCAGAAACATTCTTTTTACCTTTTGCAATGTCATTCATGATATGATGAATTTCCCATCCGTAAGCGGCATCGAACGCATTATTTGCTAATAAATCTGGCTTCTCTGTTTCACCTAACATAAAAATTTCGCGACCTTTTGCCAATTGTGGTTTTGCTTCGTTCCAAAAATCTGTTGGAACTTCGTGCGCCATATCACAACGGAAACCATCAATTTTGAAATCATCTAACCAATATTTCATATCGGCAATCATCTGTTTGCGCATTTCTTTGTTATCGAAATTTAATGCCACAACATCCGACCAATCGTAAGGAGAATGCATTTTTCCGTTCTTATCTTGTTCGTACCAATCGGGATGTTGTTTTACCCAAGGATGATCCCAAGCCGTGTGATTCGCAACCCAATCCAAAATCACATAGATTCCGTTTTTGTGCGCTTCATCAACTAATTTCTTAAAATCTTCGGCATTTCCAAATTCTGGATTGATTCCTCTATAATCTTTGATCGAATAATACGAACCTAAACCTTCTTTTCGATTTTCTTCTCCAATTGGATAAATAGGCATAATCCAAAGGATTTTAACACCTAATTTTTTGATATTCGAAATCTCATTTGTTACCGCAGCAAAAGTTCCTTCTGGCGAAAATTGACGAACATTCACTTCATAAATCACAGAAGTTTCCGCCATATCAGCCGTAAAAGGCAAAATACTTTGTTCTTTCCTTTCTTTTTTAACGTCTTCTGACTTTGTTTCCTTTTTGCTTTCACAACTTGTCAAAAACAAAGTTGTTATCAAGGTTAAACCAACTATTTTTTTTATCATTTTTCTTCTATTACTTCTCAAAAAATTAATTCACTTTTTCCAATAATACAATATCAGAAGTCGTATTCAATTCTAAATTTCCGTTCACAACTTTTCCTGAAAAACCTGAATAAGCATCGCGAATTTTAGTACCATCTTTCCAGATAGAACTTACATTAATTGTTTTTTTACCAATTGGCATTTCCAATCCAATCACCACTTCGTCTGTTTTATATTTTCTTGTAAAAATATACGGAGAATTTTGCAAATCTGTTTGATTTCCTGCTCCAACCGCTGGATGATCTCGTCTAAATTGTCCTAATTTTTGGTAATGATTCAATAATGATTCCGTTTCTGAATTTGGTTTAATATCTTCCCAGTTCATATTCGAACGAAGATTTGCATCTCCATCAACACCTTCAATCTCTAACGGACGAGCCGTTTCGTCTCCATAATAAATTTGCGAAATCCCTGGCGCCAATAACAATCGAGTTCCTGCATCCCAAGGATTTTGACGATTTTTATCAAAAGGCGAACCGTCATCGTGCGAGGTAATGTAGCTCATCACAGACTTTCCTTTCATCTTATTTTGAAGAATATCATTGTATCGATCAAAAACAGTTTGATTAGATTCTTTTTGAGTTGAACGCAAATCGAAATTGATTAATGCATCAAATCCATTCTCGAAATAATTAACTGTTTTATCAGGAAAATTATATTGCTGACCATCATTAATCGAATATCCATAAACTTCTCCTAACAAGAAAAACTTATTTTGATCCAATACTTTTGTAGGATTATTCGTTTTATATTCTGCGAAAGCATCTTGACAAATTTCTTCGAATTTCTTCCAAACATTTTCTTCCGTATGTTTCACCGTATCGACACGATAACCATCAATTCCATACTTTCTAATATAATCTGAAAGCCATTTCATAATGTAATATTTCGGTGCTTTTGGAAGATTATATTTCGCGAAAAAAGCATTCAATTCAGCAACTTCTTTATCTAAACGACCTTCTTTTGACCATTTTGCTAACAATTGCGGTGGCAACATTACATCATTTTCAGATTCCGTTAAAATGTCTGGAAGATTTTTCACCAACGTACATTCAATCGTCGTTTTGTAAGATTCATAGGTACATTGTGGCGAAACACGAACCCAATCAGCTGGAAAAACGCCGTCCGAATTTGTGACTGGACCTGTGTGGTTAATCACCGCATCCAACATAATACGAATGCCTTTCGCATGCGCTTTATCAACTAATTCTTGCAACTCTTTTTCAGTTCCCCAGTTTTTATCAATCGACGTCCAATCTTTTGTCCAATAACCGTGAAACCCATATGTTTTTCCTTGTCCTTCATCTACAAAACCGTGAATTTGCTCCACAATCGGTGTCATCCAAATCGCATTAACTCCTAAATCTGAAAAATAATTATCTTCGATTTTATTGATTACCCCACGAAAATCTCCTCCTTCAAAACCTCTTAATTTAGATGTTTTAGCAGTTCTCCCGTAATTTATATCATTCTTTTTATCTCCATTCTCGAAACGATCAGTCAATAAAAAATAAATATTTGCACCATTCCAAACAAATGGTTGTTTTTCTGAATGATTTGTTTGCGTAGCTTGTGTTGTTGTTTTTGAACAAGAGCTTAAAAACAATGAAGCTATTCCTAACGTGAAAAGTATTTTTTTCATAATTATGTTTTTATGATTTAATAAGAAACTGAATTAATTTCAGCTTTTCATTCTACTTTATGTCATCATGAAATGAATTCAGGATGACTTTCTACAATCATATTCATTTTTGTCTTGACACAAAAACGAATCAAAAAAGTCAAGGCGGTAAATCTATATGACTAAAAATTTAAACCGTTTCGAGAATGATTTAAAAATTCGCTAGCGCTCATTAAATCATTTTTACTCTTCACTTATTAAATTTTATTTACGTCATAGATTTAATGCCATTTTTAAATACGTTTTCAGAATAAACTTATAACGTAGAACATATTACTTAAAACTTTCTCAGATTCCTCCTTACGTCGGAATGATATTTACTTTAATGAAATTGTCATTCTGAGTTTATCGAAGAATCTTTTAATGTTTTGTCAAGCTGAACTTATTTCAGTTTCTCATCCTCTACTTTGTGTAATC
The DNA here is from genome assembly GCF_029843245.1 of Empedobacter sp. GD03739. Taxonomy (NCBI): domain Bacteria; kingdom Pseudomonadati; phylum Bacteroidota; class Flavobacteriia; order Flavobacteriales; family Weeksellaceae; genus Empedobacter; species Empedobacter sp. GD03739. The sequence goes on from NZ_JAOCHX010000002.1 coordinate 67,500, forward strand.
CTGAAATCAATTCAGGATCACTTTATTTGATTTCTTTGATACTAATTGCAAAACCTCCACCAGCTTGAGATGTTAAATCTAAAACAGATTTTGAATCAACCTTTTTTGTTTCAATTTTATAGGCTTGTGGATTTGTTTTGTAATGCGCATCTTTTGCATCTGCATAAATTTTCGCTTCGTATTTTTTTCCTTTATCTAAGAAATCTAATTTAATTTTTGTTGAACGAGGCGTTTCACCATTTACATTTCCAACAAACCAATTGTTCGAATTTTTATCTTTACGCGCAATTGTTAAATATCTTCCTGGTTCAGCTTCCAAATAATTAGAATCTTGCCAATCTACAGGCACATCTTTGATGAATTGAAATGCATCAGAAAATTGTTTGTAATGCTCGATAATATCAGCAGCCATTTGTAAAGGAGAATACATTGTCACGTATAAAGCCAACTGATTTGCAATCGTAGAATTAACGTGAGAATGGTTGTTTGGATTTAATTTTTTCACATCCATTTCGAAAATACCAGGCGTGTAATCCATTGGCCCACCTAAAAGACGCGTGAAAGGTAAAACCGTTACGTGATTTGGTTTAGAACCACCGAAAGCTTGGTATTCTGTTCCACGAGCAGATTCGTTTCCGATTAAATTTGGCCATGTACGCGCAACTCCTGTAGGACGAACCGCTTCGTGAGCATTAACCATAATTTTATATTCAGCCGCTTTTTCGATTGCATATTGATAATGATTAATCGTATTTTGGCTGTAATGATAATCTCCACGAGGAACGATATCACCTACATATCCACTTTTTACAGATGTATAACCGTTATCGTTCATGAATTTATAGGCTTTTTCCAAATGTCTTTCATAATTACGAATAGAACCCGAAGTTTCGTGGTGCATCATAATTTTTACACCTTTAGATTTTGCATAAGCATTTAACATTTTCACATCAAAATCTGGATAAGGTGTTACAAAATCGAACACATAGTCTTTGTGATTACCGAACCAATCTTCCCAACCTTCGTTCCAACCTTCAACTAAAACAGCATCAAATCCGTTTTCTGCAGCAAAATCGATGTATTCTTTTACATGTTCGTTATTTGCTCCATGTTTTCCGTTTGGCTTCGCATTTTTATAATCGGTTACACCTAATTGTACTGTCGGAAAATCATCTGTATATGCCCAAGAGCTTTTTCCTGTAATCATTTCCCACCAAACACCAACGTATTTTACAGGTTTGATCCAAGAAGTATCTTTAATTTTTGAAGGTTCATTCAAATTATATACTAATTGTGGCCCTTTAAACGCAATATCTGCCGCATTATCACTTGCAATAACTGTTCTCCAAGGTGTATTAAAAGGCGCTTGTAAATATCCTTTATCACCTAATGCATCAGGCGTTAACCACGATTCAAATACTAAATTTTTATCGTTTAAATTTAGATTCATTGCTGGATAATTGATTAAAGCTGCTTCATGAATGTTGATGTATAATCCATTCTCAGCTTTCATCATTAATGAAGTCTGAACTCCTGTTTTAGAAAATGATTTTTGTGATGCATTTCCAGTATAGGCTTGATCAAATAATCCTCTAATTTCTGATAACTTTGATTCTGTGTAATCATATTCTTGCGTATCGTAGTCACCCGGAATCCACCATGTTTTGTGATCTCCTGCCATAGCAAATTGAGAATGCTCTTCTTTTATCACAAAATATTTTAAATTCTTTTGCTCAGGAAATTCGTAACGGAATCCTAAACCATCATCAAATAATCGGAATCTAATCACCATTTGACGATCTGTTTTCGGTTGAGAAACTGTAACTGCTAATTCGTTAAAATTATTTCTGATTTTAGCTACTTCTCCCCAAACTGGTGTCCACGTTTCATCAAAAGTTGAAGTCTTTGTATCTACGATTTGAAAACCAGATACAAAATTTGTAAATGCATTTTTATCTCCGACTTGATTTTCCCATTCAAAACTCATTTGATTGTTCGCTTTAAATTCGAATCCTAAAGTTGAAGGTTTGATGACATCTTTCCCTTTGTATTTTAATTGATACGTTGGTTTTCCATCTTTCGATAAAGAAAAATCTAATTTGAAATTTCCATTTGGTGATTTCAATTCTTGACCGTAAACGACGCTCATCATTGAAATTCCTAACGCTATAATTGATTTTAAGTGTTTCATTATAATTTGTTTATTTTTTATATCTATATTTTTTTGTCTTTTTGAGATTGCCGAAGAATTAATTCTCCAATATTCTTTTCTTGATAAAAAAGTATTCAAATTGTCAAGCTAAATTTATTTCAACTTCTCATCATCTTTAATTTGATCCTGCACTTCGACTTCGCTCAGTGACCTATTCAAGATTACTTTAAATAACATTCTAAGCTTATCAAAGAAGCTTAAAAATACACTTCGACAAGCTCAGTGTGACAATTTATTAATGAGAATTGAAAGAAGTTCTACGTAAAACGTATCACGTAGAACTTAAAATATTTTCTACTTTATTGGAAAAATCGAAATTGCTGTTCCTCCACTCGCCGCTAAATTCAATTTCAGTTTTGATTTTGAATTTACTTTTACTTTTTTGATGTCGTATGCTTTTGGATTTTTATCCCAATGTGCATTTTTCGCATCTTGGTAAATTGTTGCTTCGTAAGTTACTCCAGGCGTTAAGAAATCTAATTTAATTTCAGTTTTTCGAGGATTTTCATCTGTAATCGCACCTACAAACCAATTCTCCCTTCCTTTTGCTTTACGCGCTACTGTTAAATAATCACCAGGCTCAGCTTCTAAGTATTTTGTATCGTCCCAATCCACTGCCACATCTTTGATGAATTGGAAAGCATCGGCATACTTCTCGTAGTTTTCTGGTAAATCGGCAGCCATTTGTAACGGAGAATATAACGTCACATATAAAGCCAATTGTTTCGCTAAAGTGGTATGCACTTTTGTATCACGACCAACATTATACACTTTCATTTCTGTTTCAAAAATACCAGGCGTATAATCCATAGGACCACCTAACTGACGTGTGAAGGGTAGAATGGTTTCGTGCGCTGGAGGATTTCCATAACTCCATGCATTAAACTCGTTTCCTCTCCCTGCCTCAGCAGCAATATAATTTGGATACGTACGGTGATAACCCGAAGGACGAGAACTCTCGTGTGTATTGACTAAAATTTTATTTTCAGCGAAACGCTCTACCGTCCAATTGAAATGATTGACCATTGTTTGTCCATCGTGATATTCTCCTCTTGGAATGATGCGACCAACATAACCTGTTTTTACTGCAGGATATTCGTAATGTTTCATTACCTCCATTGCACGGTCAAAACGACGTTCGTAGTTGGCTACTGAACCAGAAGTTTCGTGGTGCATAATCATTTTTACACCTTTTGATTTTGCATAAGCAGAAATTTCTTTGATATCGAAATCAGCATAAGGTGTTGTGAAATCGAAAACATCTTCTTTCCAGTTCCCATACCAATCTTCCCATCCTTCATTCCAACCTTCCACTAAAACTCCGTCGAATCCGTGTTTCGCTGCAAAGTCGATGTAACGTTTTGTATTTTCTGTAGTCGCTCCGTGAGGAAATTTAATGGCCTCTTGCCCTACTTGATTTTGGGCATTTTGAGTTCCTTGACGATCCCACGTTGATTTCCCAACGTGCATTTCCCACCAAATTCCGACATATTTCATTGGTTTAATCCAAGATGTATCTTCAATTTTTGATGGTTCATTTAAATTTAAAATCATTTGAGGACCTTTCCCTACGATATCTCGGGCATCATCTGATACCATTATTGTACGCCAAGGTGTGTTGAAAGGCGCTTGTAAATAAGCTAAATCTCCAATTGCGTTTGGTGCTAAATGCGATTTGAATTGATAGGAGTTTTTATCAAATTCTAAATGCATTACTGGATAATTAACCACTGCAGCTTCGAAAATATTTAAGTAAATATTATCCGAAGTTTTCATTTGTAATGGCGTTTGAACTGAATTTGGTTTCCCGATTGATTTTACACCAATTCCATTATTCATATCAATTTTCCCGTGATCGATTCCAGAAATCTTCGATTCGATATAGGTATATTCTTGCGTATCAAAATCACCAGGTAACCAAAATGTTTGATGATCTCCTGTTAAATTAAATTGTGTTTTTTCTTCTTTTACGACAAAGTAATTTAAGTTTTGTTGCTTCGGAAATTCATAGCGAAAAGCTACACCTTCATCAAAAACTCGAAACGTAACATTTACATTTCGGTTAGTAGAAGTTTGCGTTAATTGAAACGTACCTTCGTTATGAATATCTTTAATTTCTTTGTATTCTCCTAAAACAGGTTGCCAAGCATCATTTACTGATTTAGTCGTATAATTTGTAACTGTAAATCCGTTTTCTAAAGCTTCTGCATCTTTTAAAATGAAACCTAATGTAGATGGTTTTACAATTTCTTTTCCTTTATAAGTTACCGAATACGATGGTTGACCATTAGCTGTTAATTCGAAGTTAACTTTTACTTCCTTTGATGGCGATTCAATGATTTGGGCATTTAATGCGCCTATGGCAAGTAAAGTAAATATAGTTGTTGTTAATTTTTTCATTTGCTTTTTACGTTGTACGTGATATGTTTTACGTTATACGATTTTGTTATTCTGAGCTTTTTAAGAATTATAAAAAACATTTCGACAAGCTCAGTGTGACAGTAATTCTATTTCATCAATTCAATAATCATCGAAGATTTACCATCAATTGTGATTTCTCCGTTTGTATTGATTGGTAAAACTTTGTCCGAAATAATATCTTTTCCAGAAGTAAATCCGTTTAATGATTCTGCAAAACGATCTAATTTGAACGTTTGTTTTTCTGGATTTGCATTCAAAATAATCATTACAGATTCGTTTTCATTGTATCTAAAATAAACGTAAACATTATTTTGTGGCATGTAATGTTTTGTTTTTCCTGAATGAATAACTTCTTTATTTTTTCGCCAATTGAAAAGTTTTGCTGTAAAATCATAGAATGCTTTTTGCGTTGCTGTTCGTGAATTTGGATTAAATGCATTTTGTGTATCAGACTTCCAACCACCAAGAAAATCTTGACGAATTGCTGCATCTCCACCAGTATTTTTATCTCCAGCCATACCGATTTCAGTGCCGTAATAAATTTGTGGAATTCCACGAACCGTTCCGATTAAAGTCGTTGCTAGTTGATACGGCTTAATATCTCCTTTGTAGATTTCGTTCCAACGTTCGGTATCGTGATTTTCAAAAAAGACCAATAAATTATTGATGTCTGGATATAAGAAATCATTCGTGAATGATTCGTAGATTTTCACCAAACCTTTATCCCACGATTCTTCTTCCTGAAAAGCTTTCGTCATATTTGCATACAACGAAAAATCCATCACCGCTGGTAAATTCGAATTGTACCCCACCATTTCACCGATTTTCGAATCTTTTTGCCAATACGATACATGAGCTGGCGAATGCATCCACGCCTCTCCTACTACATTTAGATTGGGATATTCATCTGTAATTGCTTTTACCCAAGTTGCCATTCCTTCTTTGTTATTGTAAGGATATGTATCTACACGTAAACCTCCTAATTCGGCATATTCTATCCACCAAATGGCATTTTGAGTGATGTACTTTAATACTAATGGATTTGCTTGATTGATGTCTGGCATCGTCGTATCGAACCAACCATTTAATGCGCCTATTTTATCAATCTCTGAAGCATTAGGATCAAATTGGGTTGTTGTTCTATAATTCGAACGACGGAATCCATTTTCTCCTTCTGGAAATGTATGGATCCAATCTTTTGAAGGTAAATCCTGAATCATCCAATGTGAGATTCCCCAGTGATTCGTGACATAATCTTGAATCAAATACATTCCACGTTGATTTAATTTCTGCGATAATTCGCGATAATCTTCATTGCTTCCGTAACGTCCATCAATCTTATACAAATCAGTTTGTGCATAGCCATGATAGGAATGTTGTTTCTCGTTATCTTCATTAACAGGCGTTAACCAAACCGCTGTTGCACCAAGATTTTGTAAATAATCTAAATTGTTGATAATTCCTCGCAAATCCCCACCATGACGACCATCTGGAATAGAACGATTGGCTTTATCTGTTAATTCTTTCTTCGAATCGTTGCTTTCATCACCATTTGCGAAACGATCTGGCATAATCAAATACACCACATCTTTTGATGAAAACGATGAACGATTCGCTGAATTTGGTTGACGATCTTTTAACTCGTATGTATACGAATCAACAATTTTATTTTTGTTTTTGATGTTAATTTTGAACGATGATTTGTTTACTTCATTCGTATTAATCGTTACAAAAACATAATTTGGATTTTCAGTTTTCTGTAAATTTTGAATTTTTACATTATCCGATAATTCAATATTGTATTTACTAATATCTTTTCCATAAACCAGAATTTGAACTTCTGGATTTTTCATTCCTTTCCACCAAAACATTGGCTCTACTTTTTGAATCTGTGCAAAAGCAAATGTTGATAGGAAAGATGATAATAATAGTATTTTTTTCATGTGTTTTGTTTTTTAGATTCCTCCATTCTGCGGAATGACATTTACTTTATTGTCGTTAATGAACTTGTCATTCTGAGTTTATCAAAGAATCTTTTTAAATTCTCTGTCCAGCTGAACTTGTTTCAGCTTCTCATTCTCTGCTTCATGCGATCCTGAAATGAATTCAGGATGACTTTTTTAAAATACGTTTTCAGAATAAACTTAGAACTTAAAACATCTATTCTAAATAAAAATACCCTGAAAACCGAAGCCTTCAAGGTATTAGATTCCCTTTATTAAATCGAAGGCTGAACAACTACTTTCTGGTCGAAAACATAAACCTCTAACGGTTCTGTTCCTTCCAGTTCAAAAATTGTTTCTCCTTTATTTACAATAACTTTTAGGATTTGATGACGGAAATTTACTTTAAATGTAAAACCTTCCCATTGTTCTGGTAAACGTGGCTCAAAATACAATTGATCGTTTTTCACACGCATTCCACCAAATCCTTCTACAATCGACATCCAAGTTCCAGCCATAGATGTGATGTGCAATCCTTCGTGAACTTCTTTGTTATAATCGTCTAAATCTAAACGAGAAGTTCTCAAATAAAATGTATATGCTTGCTCCATTCTCCCCAACGTTGCCGCTTGAATAGAGTGAACACAAGGCGATAATGATGATTCGTGAACCGTTAATGGTTCGTAGAAATCAAAATGTTTTTCTAATTGTTCCTTCGAAAATTGATCTTCAAAATAATAGAACGATTGTAAAACATCTGCTTGTTTGATATAAGCCGAACGTAAAATTCTATCCCATGACCATTTTTGGTTAATTGGACGTTCTTCTTTTGGTAATTCAGAAACAGGTGTTAAATCTTTATCCAAGAAACCATCTTGCTGTAAATAGATTCCTAATTCTTCGCTGAATGGAAAATAAATATTCGCCGCAACTTCTTTCATCTCTGCTAATTCTGCATCAGTAATACTTCTTTTTGCAGCGATACGAGCGAAATCTTGAGGATAATTAGTTTTGACGTTTTCAACTTGTTCCAACAAATAATTCATACACCATTGCGCACAATAATTTGAATGGAAATTGTTGTTAACGTTATTTTCGTATTCGTTAGGACCTGTAACACCTAACATCACATATTGTTTTTTGTCGTTTGACCAATTTACACGCTGTTTCCAAAAACGCGCAATTCCTAATAAAACCTCTAAACCAGCTTCTGGAATATACGTTTGATCTCCCGTAAAACGAACGTAATTGTAAATCGCAAATGCAATCGCTCCATTTCGGTGAATTTCCTCGAATGTAATTTCCCATTCATTGTGGCATTCTTCACCATTCATCGTAACCATCGGATACAAAGCTGCACCTTTGTTGAAACCTAATTTCTCACCATTTTCAATTGCTTTATCCAATTGATTAAAACGGTACATTAATAAGTTTCGCGCAACTTCTTGATTTTTTGTCACCATATAAAATGGCAAACAATATGCTTCTGTATCCCAATATGTAGAACCTCCGTATTTCTCTCCTGTAAAGCCTTTTGGACCGATATTTAAACGTGCATCTTTTCCAGAATACGTTTGATTTAATTGAAAAATATTAAAACGAATACCTTGTTGCGCTTTCGTATCACCTTCTATCGTGATATCAGCCATTTCCCAAATCTTTGCCCAAGCTTCTTTTTGGTTTATTAACAATTGTTCATAACCTTGTTCATTTGCTTGAGATAATACATTTTCGGCAGCGTTAATTAATTCATTTTTAGGATGATTTGTCGAAACTACATAACCTCCAAATTTCTCAATTGTCGCTGTATCATTTGCTTTTACCTCAACTTCGTATGTGAATTCTACTTTTGTTTCAGTTTTAACAGCATTTGTTGGCACGATTTGTTGATAACTTCCATTTACTAAGATTTTATTCTGCATAAATGTTACGACTTCAAAATGAGTTTTGAACGTACGCGCTTGAACGAAACCTTGTTCACCTTTAATTTCAGAAGAAATTGGTTCCCAAAAAATCTCTTCCCAGTTCGCATCTTCGTTTTTTACAGCTGCATCAACATAAGGTTTGAAGACAATTTTCGCATCTCCATTGATTGGTTTGATGTCATATTTAATTGCTCCTAATTCATCTAAATCAGCAGAAAGAAAACGTCGAACAAAAACCGCAATTTCTAATCCAGAAGGTAAAACCGCAATAAATGAACGATCTAATAAACCTTCTTTCATGTTCAATTCGCGACGGAAATTTTTGACTTCTTTACAAGTGTTTAAATCAAATTTTTCACCGTTAATTTCGATGTCAATTCCAATCCAAACTGACGCATTTAATACTTTTGCAAAATATTCTGGATAACCGTTTTTCCACCATCCCACTTTTGTTTTGTCAGGATAATAAACGCCGGCAATATAGCTTCCTTGAAATGTATCACCTGAATAAAATTCTTCGAAATTAGCACGTTGTCCCATTGCTCCATTTCCTATAGAAAATAAACTTTCAGACGATTTTACACGATCTTTTTCAAACCCTTCTTCGATAATTGACCACGCATTCGGGATGATATAATCTTGATTCATTTTGTTTGTTGTATGTAGTTTGTATAATTATTGATTGATTAATTCGACCAAGAAATCTGTTGAGATTTCAGTAAAATTATTAAAGTTGTATTTTGCTTCATTCAAAACCGAAGCTTCTCCAATTCCGATGCTTGTCATTCCTGCAACATTTGCAGCTTCAATTCCTGCAACAGAATCTTCAAATACAATTGAATTTTCGTTTGTTTGATTTGCTTTTTTCGCTCCAACGATAAAAACTTCTGGATCTGGTTTTGCGTTAGAAACATCGTTTCCGTCCACGATATCATCGAAGTAGTTTAAAATATTAACTTTCTCCAAAATTGGACGCGCATTTTTAGAAGCCGATCCCAAAATAATTGGTTGATTGTTTTCTTTTAGAAAGTTTAAAACGTCCATTACACCTGGTAAAATTTCAGAATCGTCCATCTTATCGATGTATTCTAAATATTCTTTGTTCTTCTGAACTAACCATTCGTTTTTCTGCTCATCAGAAGCTTCAACATTTCCCAATCCGAGAATAATTTCTAATGATCGCACACGAGAAACACCTTTCAATAATTCGTTATGTTCATGCGTAAAATCGATATTTAGATTATTCGCTAATTTTTTCCATGCTAAATAATGGTACTTTGCAGTGTCAACGATGACACCATCTAAATCAAAAATAAATACTTTAGTTTTCAAAATGATTATGCTTTGATTGGTTCATCCACATCTTTTACGCGCGTTACAAAAAGTGCTGCAATAATTAGCGCAACACCGCTGGTAACAATGGCGTAGATTGGATTATCGTGATATAAATATTTTACAATTGGACCGCCCAAAAGAGCGTTAATGATTTGAGGCATACAAATGAAGAAATTAAAAATCCCCATGTAAACACCCATTTTTTTAGCTGGAATTGCTCCTGCTAAAATTGCATAAGGCATCGATAAGATACTTGCCCAAGCAATTCCTACTCCGATCATGGAAAGGATTAATAATTTTGGATCGTGAATAAAATAGATTGAAATTAATCCTAATCCTCCACAAATTAATGAAATAGCGTGTGTTGTTTTTCGACCAAATTTTAAGGCGATTGCAGGTAAAAAGAAGGCGAAAATTGCAGAAATTCCGTTGTAAACACCGAAGATAATTCCAACCCAATCTCCTGCTTTTTGATATGTTTCTGAATGTGTATCACTCAAAGACAAACCGTACACATGATGAGCGATTGCTGGTGTAGCGAATACCCACATTCCGAATAATGCAAACCACGTAAAAAATTGCACCAAGCCTAATTGTTTCATCGTTTTTGGCATATTTCCAAAATCGGTAAAAATCTGTGTTAAGCTTGCTTTTTCTTCAACAATTGGTTCTCTACCTTCTGCTTTTTCGAAAGCGTCTAATTCTTCTGGCGAATATTCTTTTGTTGTAAAAATGGTGATTAAAACGGTTACAATAATTGCGATTGCTCCAATAATGAATGATAAAATTAAGTGAAACGGAACTTCTCCTTCCGCTGCAACACTTGAAACACCAAACCAGTTGCTCAAAATATAAGGTAACCACGAACCTACAACAGCCCCTAAACCAATAATTACAGTTTGAATTGAATATCCTAATGTACGTTGATCCGAAGGCAACATATCAGCTACAAATGCGCGCATCGGTTCCATGGCGATATTGAATGAAGCATCCATTATCATCAAGAATCCAGCGCCCATCCATAATGCAGGCATCAATGCCGTAAATGCACCTGCTTGTGGCATTAAGATTAATCCGAAAGAAGCCAATAAAGCTCCTACTAAAAAGTATGGTTTTCTTCGTCCAAATTTGGACCAAGTATTATCTGAATAATGACCAATAATAGGCTGAACAATCAATCCCATTAACGGTGCAACAATCCAAAACCAAGACAATTCGTGCACATCAGCACCAAATGAACTTAGAATACGGCTCGCATTTGCGTTTTGCAAGGCGAAACCCATTTGAACTCCTAAATATCCGAAACTTAAATTCCAGATTTCAAGAAATCCTAATCTACGCTTTCCCATTATCGTAATTTTTTTATGTATTTTACGATAAGCGTTTTATGCTTATCAAAACTATATTTTTGTAATTTGAGAAGTAAAAATATGTTTTGATTTGTTTACAATGTTAAAACTTTTTTTTGGGATTATTGCAACTGTAACAATTATTTAACCAAAAAAAACTTACTAAATCGTTGTAGTTTCTCGGTGTAATAATTCAGTTCCGACAACTTCGGTAATGTAATGTTCGTGCTCGTTTTCTGACTCTAATTTTTGAATCAATAAACGCGCAGCAATCTCACCCATTTTGAATGCATTTTGTTTGACTGTAGAAATGCTTGGAATTGAGTTCTTGGAAATTACACCATCTGTAAAAGCTATTAAATGTAACTCTTCTGGCACTTTAATTCCTTTTTTCAATGCAGCTCTCAAAACTTTTACGGCATATAATTCATTTACTGCCATTACTGCGTCAAATTTATTTTTTTCGAAAAACTCATCAATCATAGTGTCCAACTGACTCTCGTCTTCTACACGCAAAATCAAGTTTTCGTCAACTGCAATTCCATTCGCTTCTAATGTTCTTTTATATCCTTCGGTTCTTAAGCGTCCGACACTTATATAATCTGGCGTTGTGATAAAACCGATTTTCTTGCGTTCTTTACTTATAAAATACTGAATTGCTTCTTGTGTCGCAAGTACATCATCAATAATCACTTTATCAGTATAAACCTCACGCGTTACACGGTCGAACATCACAACTGGCATTCCTTGGTTGATGATTTCTTTGATATGATGATAATCTTTTTTGGCTTGAGTTTCTTTCGAAAGAGAAATCACAAATCCGTCTATACTACCCGCTGCAAGCATCTCCATATTAATCACTTCACGTTCGTACGATTCATTTGACAAACATATTAAGACATTATAACCATATTGATTGGCTAAATTTTCGATTCCACTAATTACCATCGCAAAAAAATCGTGAACGATTTCGGGAATAATCACGGCAATGGTTTTCGTTTTACGATTCTTTAGACTTAATGCTATATTATTCGGTTTGTAGTTGTATAATTTTGCAAATGCCTGAATCTTTTGTTTCGTTACAGCACTAATCTCTTCGCTATTTTTCAACGCCTTAGAAACCGTTGATATCGAAACATCTAACTCTTTTGCAATCTGTTTTAATGTCAAATTCTTTTTCATAATCTTCTTTCTACCTTAACCATCAATCTTATTCTACTAATTTCCGTCTTTTTTATTAAAAATTAACATGCTATAACAATTAATTTAATTATTTATTAACACGAAAACGTTTTCGTTTAACTAGTTAGTGTATTACATACACAATCAATCAATTAAACAACTTATATTTGGTAATGAGAAGTAAAAATATAAATTAATAATTAACGAAACAAAACAAAAAATATATGAGGATTTTAAAACAATCTCTTCTAGCATTAGTTTTATCAAGCCCTGCTATTTTATCTGCACAAACTGCGATAAAAGGAACAGTACAAGATAGCGCTAATAACACGGTTTTAGCTGGTGCAGATGTTTCGAACATTACAACAGGAGAATCGACAGTTTCTGATGAAAAAGGAAATTTTACATTAGAAGCGAACGATGGTGATATAATTGTTATCAGTTTTTTTGGTTATGACGATCAAGAAATAACTTTTGCAGGACAAACGCAATTACAACTTCGTATGTCTAAAACAACAGAAAACTTAAAAGAAGTTGTTGTAATTGGATATGGAACAGCGAAAAAAGAAGATGTTACAGGTTCTGTAAATCAATTAAATTCAGAAGATTTCAATAAAGGATCAATCACTTCTGCGCAAGAATTAATGACTGGAAAAATCGCTGGAGTTGTGGTAACATCTGCTGGTGGTGCTCCTGGTGATGGACAAAATATTATCATTCGTGGTAATAGTTCGTTATCATTAAACTCTCAACCATTATATGTAGTAGACGGTGTTCCTTTATCTGAAGTAAATATTGGAGGTTCTCGAAATCCATTGGATTTCTTAAATCCTAACGACATCGAAACGATGACTATTTTGAAAGATGCTTCTGCAACTGCCATTTATGGTTCTCGAGCTGCGAATGGGGTTGTAATGGTTACAACTAAAAAAGGAAAAGGTAAAAAATTCCGTTTTAATTATAATTCAATTACATCAATTTATCAACCAGAAGGTTATATTGATGTAATGAATGCAGATCAATTCCGTGAATTGGTAAAATCTGTAGGAACAGCTGACGAAATTGCTCGTTTAGGTAACGCAAATACAGATTGGCAGAAAGAAATTTATAGAACAGCTGTAGGTTTTGATCACAACTTTAGTGCAACAGGAAATATTGGAGGTAAAATGCCTTCTCGTTTTTCTATTTCTAATACAGATCAGGATGGTATTTTGAAAGGAGATAACATCAATCGTACAACAGCTTCTATGAATTTAAGTCCATCTTTCTTAGATGATCACTTAAAATTTGAATTGAATGCTCGAGGTTCTTATATCGAAAATCAATTTGCAAACAGAGGTGCAATTGGAGCTGCTTTAGAGTATGATCCAACTCAACCAGTTTATTCTGGAGCAAATATATTTGGAGGTTACCACACTTGGATGGACGGATCTGTTAAACACAATTTAGCGCCAACTAACCCAGTTGCATTAATCAACGAAAACAGAGATACATCAGAAGTTCGTCGTTTTGTAGGAAATGCAAAAATGGATTATAAATTACATTTCTTACCGTCTGTTACTGCAACAGTTAATGTAGGTTATGATATTTCTAATGCGAATGGGCGCAATGTAACAACTGCAAATATGCCAAACTCTTCTTTGACATGGGATGGTTCTAAAACAACATTTAGCGCACAATTCTACAACAAATTATTTGATGCATATTTAACATTCAACAAAGATTTTGGACAACACGGATTAACTGTTGTTGGAGGTTACAGTTATCAATACTTTAACACATACAATACCAATTACGATAGTGAATTAGAACAACAAGGTTCTGATCAATTTACATTCGTAGACCGCGATCACTATTCTTTACTATCATACTTCGGACGTTTAAACTATAATTTTGATAATCGTTACATCTTAACAGCGACTATGCGTGCAGATGCTTCTTCAAAATTAAGCCACGACAACCAATGGGGTTATTTCCCTTCTGCAGCTATTGCATGGAATATTTCTAAAGAAGAATTCTTAAAAGGAAGTTCTGTTGTAAATGATTTGAAATTACGCGTAGGTTATGGTAAAGTTGGTAATGTAAACGGATTAGGAAACTTCCAATTCTTAACGCGTTATCAAGGATCAGAATCAACTGCTTATTATCAATTTGGTTCAACATTCTATCAAACTTATCGTCCTCAACCATTTAATGGTGATTTGAAATGGGAAATTTCGAGTACATTAAATGCTGGTATTGATTACTCTTTATTCAAAAATAGAATCTATGGTACATTAGACGTTTACAAGAAAAAGACAAGTGATTTAATTGCGAGTGTTTATGTAGATCCATTTACAAACTTTGGAAATATGATCGATAAAAATATCGGTGATATGGAAAACAAAGGAATCGAATTTAGCATCAACGCTGATATCGTAAAAACAAAAGATTTTGATTGGTCTTTTGGATACAACATCGCTTTCAATGATAATAAAATTGTCAACTTACCTACTGATAACTTAACAGGTGGTATCGATGGAGGAACTGGTAACAATATTCAAATTCAACGTGAAGGAGAAGAACCATTTAGTTTCTATGTATACAAGCAGATTTATGATGCAAACGGAAAACCAATCGAAGGAGCTTACGAAGATTTGAACAACGACGGAATCATCAACGAAAAAGACCGTTATATTCACAAAAGTCCTTTCGCAAAAGTAACAATGGGATTCAATACATTCTTCCGTTACAAAAATTGGGATTTAAGTGCAACTGCTCGTGCTAACATCGGAAACTATGCTTACAACAACATGGCTTCGTCTAAAGGTTACAGCAAAAAAGCGACAGGAAATGGTCAAAACTATTTATCTAATGTGCTTTCAAGCTACTACAACACTGGTTTCACAAGTATCACAGAAACTAATTTGTTAAGTGACCACTTTATAGAAGATGCATCTTTCTTCCGTATTGATAACATTACATTAGGTTACAACCTAAAACAAGCAATCAAAGGATTGGATATTCGTCTTTATGGAGCGGTTCAAAACGTAGCTGTATTCACAAATTACAGCGGTTTAGATCCTGAAATTTACCGCGGAATTGATAATAGTTTTTATCCAAGACCGAGAACGTATGTATTTGGTTTAAATGTTAATTTCTAAGAAAACTACAATGAAAAAGATTAAAATTTCAACATATATTTTAGCTGCGGCATTGGCTTTCTCTGTTTCTTCATGTCATGATGATTTAGATTTAATGCCAAATGATCCAGATACTTATACACAATTTGATGTATTCAAAGATGCTGCTACAGCAAAATCTGCTTTAGCAAAAGTATACGCTTCTTTAGCGCTTACGGGACAAAAAGGACCTGCGGGAAGTGGAGATATTCAAGGTATTGACGAAGGTGCTTCTCAATATACTCGTTTAATGTTCAACTTAAATGTATTGACAACAGACGAATCTATTGTTGGCTGGGGAGATCCAGGTTTACCAAACTTGCATGAGATTTCTTGGGGAGCAAGTAACAGTTTTGTTGAAGCGATGTATTATCGTTTAGCACAAACCGTTTCTTTCTCTAATTCGTTTATTGCAAATGCTGAAGCTTTATCTAGTACAACTCCAGAAGTGAAAGAATATGTAGCTGAAGCGCGTTTCATTAGAGCATATGCTTATTATAGCTTAATGGATTTATATGCGAATGTTCCGTTAGTAACAGAAGTTTCTTCTGAATTACCGAAACAAAGCAATCGTAAAGAGATTTTCACTTTCGTTGAAAGCGAACTAAAAGCTATCGAAGCTGAATTAAAAGCTGGTCGTACAAACGAATACGGACGTGTAGACAAAGCAGCTGCCGAAGCATTATTATCTCGTTTATATCTAAATGCAGAAACTTGGATTGGTCAAGCAAAATATACAGAAGCTATTACTTATTCTAAATTAGCTATGCAAGCTGGATATACGCTTAACACAACTGATGGAAATAAAAATGGTTCTGCTTATGACGAATTATTTTTAGCTGATAATAATACGAATGGCGCGCAAAACGAAGCTATTTTCGTTTTAAACTTTGATGGAAATAATTCTCGTACCTACGGAGGTTCCACTTTCTTAGTAAAAGCTGCAATTGGTGGAAAAATGGTTGCTGCTGATTACGGTGTAAATGGTGGATGGGGAGGTCCTCGTTCTACAAAAGCATTGGTGAATCAATTTACAGATGCTGTTACAACAAAAGACAGTAACGGAAATCCAACTGCATGGAAAGATAAACGTGCGATGTTCTTTACAGATGGACAAACTTTTGAAATTAACAACATAGGTACATTTGGAGAAGGTTATGCTGTTTACAAATGGTCTAACAAACGTTCAGACGGAAAAAGTGCAAACGATGCAACAGGAGAATATGTTGACACAGACGTTCCAGTAATTCGTTTAGCAGAAGTTTATTTAAACTATGCCGAAGCTGTTTTACGTGGAGGAATTGGTGGAGATCGCGCTACTGCATTAAACTTAATCAACGAATTAAGAACTCGTGCATATGGAAATACTTCAGGTAATATTACTGACGGACAATTAAACTTAGATTTCATTTTAGCTGAAAGATCAAGAGAATTGTACTGGGAAGGAACGCGTAGAACTGATTTAATTCGTTTCAGTAAATATACTAACAATTACAATTGGCCTTGGAAAGGTGGCGTTCAAAATGGAACTTCTGTAGATGCAACAAAAGTTATCTTCCCAATTCCAAACAATATTATTGTCATTAATCCAAACTTAACTCAAAATCCAGGTTATTAAGATGAAAAATTTTATAAAATATATCTCAATTGCTTTAATTGGTAGTATTGCCATTACAAGCTGTTCAGAAGATGATGATTTACTAACTGTAAATCCATCAGATTATCAAGCGCCAGAATTGGTAACACCAAACGATAATGCGCAATTTATTTTAACAGAGGAGCATCAAGATTCAATTATTACTTTCTCTTGGAACAAAGCAGAATATGGACTTGATGTTGTCCCAAAATATTCTTTAGAATTTACAACAAAAGACGATAGTAACTTTGCTAATGCAACAGTTCTAATAGGTAATTCTACAACAACAGAGTTTCAAATATCATTTAAAGACTTTAATAATAAAGTAATTGATCTTGGTGTTGAACCAAATGTGGAGCAAGATTATATTTATCGTGTAAAATCAGAATTAGGTACACAACAATCTCAACCACTAGTTTCTGCTGTAAAAACAATCACAATCACAGCATATCCTACAGATTTATCTACGAATTGGGGTGTTGTAGGTTCTATTACGAATTGGGCAGATAATCAAGATATTCCTTTCTGGAAAAGTGAAGAAACTAATGTTTTAGTTGCTTATATTAATGTTGAAGAAGCTAACGCAGAAATTAAATTCAGACAAAACGGATCTTGGGATGTAAACTTTGGAAGTAACAACCCAACAACTGCATCTGACGGAACAGTATCTGGAAGTTTAGACGCTGGTGGAAATAATATTAAAATTCCAAATATCGGAAGATATAAAGTAACTTTTAATCAAAGTGATTCAACTTTCAAAATAGAAGCTTTCACTTGGGGAGTTATTGGTGATGCAACACCGCTTGGTTGGGATGCTGACACTGCTCTAAATTACGATGGCACAATAGATTCTTGGATAGCTACTATAGAATTAAAAGTTGGTGAATTTAAATTCAGACAAAATAAATCTTGGGATGTAAACTATGGTGATTCTGGAACTCCTGGAGTTTTAAAATCAGGTGGCGACAACATCAAAGTTACTGAAGCTGGGACTTACATTGTAACAGCAAACTTCAGTAAAGAAACTTATTCTTTTGTAAAACAATAAAGAAATTCCTCATTTAAAAATAGAGCTGTTACAAACATACTTGTATGTTTTAACAGCTTTTTTTATCTAATCTAATAATTCAAAAATCGCAATAATATGAAAACATTTTATTTAACTTTCATGTTGATTTGCCTTTCTTTCTTAAAGATCGATGCGCAAATCACTTCAGATCCTAGTCCGCCAGAAGCAGACAAATCGGTCACTTTGTATTTTGACAAAACAGGAACTCCACTAGAAAATTACCAAGGAAATCTTTATGCTCATACGGGTGTAACTGTTGATGGACAAGATTGGCAAAATGTGATTGGTTCTTGGGGAGATAATTCTTCTCAACCTCAATTTATTCATCAATCTGGTAATGTTTATAAATTAGAAATCACACCTTCTATCACAAGTTTTTACAATGTAGAGCCAAACAAAACTATAACTAAAATGGCTTTTGTGGTAAGAAACGCAGAAGGTAATCAACAAACCTCATCAGATATTTTTATCAATGTTGGTGCTTTGCAAGTTAATCTAATTCATCCGCTAGAAAACAGCACAACCAATGTGAATAGCGGTTCTAGTTTTAATATCCAAGCAACAAGTACAATTCATGTGAATTGGACATTAGAAGGTAACGGTAATACTTTTGATCAAGTAAATGATAGTAATTCATTTGATAAAAATTATACCATTTCACAAAATCAGAATTATACATTAAATGCAACTTTTAATGGTCAAACAATAAGCAAATCTTTTACAATTAATATCAAACCAACGGTTAAAGATGTAGCCATTCCATCTAATTTACATGAAGGAATTAATTATTTGGCTAATGATTTTACAAAAGCATATTTGGTTTTATACGCTCCACAAAAAGAGTTCATTCATGTAATCGGAAGTTTCAATAATTGGCAACTTTCTGATCAATATGTGATGAATCGAGATACAACTAACAAGGATTTATATTGGATTGAATTATCTAATCTTAAAGCAAGTGAAATCTATACGTTTCAATATCGAACAAGTGATGGAATCAAAACTGCAGATCCTTATTCGACTTTAGTTTTATCGCCTTATGATGATCCGTATATTACCGCAGCAACTTACCCAAATATGCCTGTATATCCTACTGGACAACAATTTGAAGTTTCGGTTTTACAAACAAATCAAGCAAAATACAATTGGAAAGTTTCAAATTTCAATCGCCCAAATAAAGAGAATTTGATGATTTACGAATTATTAATTCGTGATTTCAATTCGACAAAAACATGGCAATCTTTAATTGATGATTTTGATTATTTCAAAAAATTAAACATTAACGCAATCGAAGTTATGCCCGTAATGGAGTTTGAAGGAAATATTTCTTGGGGTTATAATACAGCTTATCATCTTGCTTTGGATAAAGCTTATGGACCAGCAGATAAAATGAAAGAATTCATCGATTTGTGTCATCAAAATGGAATTTCAATCATTTTAGATGTTGCTTTAAATCATGTTTATGGTCGATCTCCGTTGGTTAGAATGTGGATGAATGATCCCGACAATGATGGTTTTGGAGAACCAACTACTACAAATCCTTATGTTAATCAAACCTCAAAACATAGTTACAATGTTGGATACGATTTAAATCATCAATTAACACCAACTCAAAATTATGTACAACGTACATTAAAACATTGGATTGAAGAGTTTAAAATTGATGGATTTAGATGGGATTTAACAAAAGGATTTACACAAAATTGTACACCTTCTGATGAAACTTGTACAAACGGATATCAAGCTGATCGTGTAGCAATTTTAAAAAAATATGCAGATATGCAATGGACAATTGATCCGAATTCCTACATCATTTTTGAGCATTTAGGAAATAATGGTTCAGCACAAGAGGAAACAGAATGGGCGAATTATCGCATTAACGAAGGTAAAGGAATTATGCTTTGGGGTAAAGCGACTAATAATTTTAATCAAAATACAATGGGATATGCTTCGGATAGTAACTTTGATTGGTTGAAGCATACTGTAAAAGGTTTTACGAAAAAACATTTGGTTGCCTATGCAGAAAGTCATGATGAAGAAAGAATGATGTACAAGAATTTACAATATGGTGCATCATCAGGAACTTATAATATAAAAGATTTAAAAACTTCTTTGGAAAGACAAAAAGCTCTTGGTGCAGTTTTATTTACAATTCCTGGTCCTAAAATGTTGTGGCAATTCGGAGAATTAGGATATGATTACTCGATAAATCATTGCGAAGATGGAACAAATAATGACGGATGTCGCACCAATCCAAAACCTATTCCAAGCGAAATTGGTTATTTAACAAATACTGATAGAAAATCTGTTTATGATGTTTGGGCAAAAATTATTGGACTTAAATTAAACAACAAAGTTTTCGAAACTGATAATTATACAATTACATCTGGAGATTTAAAACCGCGTATTCAGATTACAAATAATTTATTATCGTCGTCTGATTTATATGAGGTAATTGTTATTGCAAACTTCACAACAAGCACTCAAGCAATTGCGCCACTTTTTCCATTTACAGGAAATTGGTACAATTTGATGGACGAAACAACGCTGAATGTCACCAATACAAATTCATCATTTACAGTTAATCTAAATCCAGGTGAATTTAGAATTTTCGGGAATGCAAAAGCAAATTTATCAACAGATAATATTGAGGTTAATTCAGAAAAAATCTCTGTAACTCCAAATCCAGTTTCTTCCTCTTTTTCATTAAATATTAATTCAGAAAAAGTAAAAATCTATGATTTAACAGGAAAACTGATCAAAGAGTTTTCAGGAAAATTTTCAGCGATACATCAATTTAACATCAAAGAATTACCAAAAGGTATTTACATTCTTGACATTGAAGCTAAAAATCGAAAATCGTCTGCGAAGCTGATTAAAAATTAATTTTTCAAAAAAGCCATTAAAACAAATTTTAATGGCTTTTTCATTTTCTCAA
The DNA here is from genome assembly GCF_029843245.1 of Empedobacter sp. GD03739. NCBI lineage: Bacteria > Pseudomonadati > Bacteroidota > Flavobacteriia > Flavobacteriales > Weeksellaceae > Empedobacter > Empedobacter sp. GD03739. Next base: position 88,671 of record NZ_JAOCHX010000002.1, read on the forward strand.
ATCGTTGAAAAATCAATAACTTGTCGGTTAATTTACACACCATGACAAAAAAGAAAATTCTACTTACCATTTTTTCCTTCGCTTATACGCTAGGATTTGCCCAAACCAACAAACAAGTTTTATTTACAAGCAAAAATCAATCGGATGTCAAATGTTATCGCATTCCGAGTATCATTACATCAGCAAAAGGAACATTGATTGCGGCAATCGACGAGCGTGTTCCAAATTGTGGCGATTTGCTTTACAATCCTGATATCAATATTGTGATTAGGACAAGTGATGACAAAGGAAAAACATGGTCAACAATCAAGCGAGTTGTCGATTTTCCAGATCAAGAATCTGCTTCTGATGTATCGATGGTTTTGGATGAAAAGACAAAAGAAATTTATCTTTTTTACAATTACATGAATCATAAAATTGCGAAAAATGAATTTCGATTACATTTTGTAAAAAGTGCTGATAATGGAGAAACGTGGTCAAAACCTGTTGATATTACAGACCAAATTACGCCAACGGAATGGAAAAAAGATTTTAAATTCATTACTTCTGGTCGTGGCGCATACACAAAAGAAGGTTGGATTTTGAATACATTGGTTCGATTGAAAGACGGTGTTTACGTATTCGGAAGTAAAGATCATGGAAAAACGTGGGAACGAATTTCGAGTGTTGCAGAAAAAGCTGACGAAACAAATATTGTACAACTTCCGAACAAAGATTGGATGTTAAATGCGCGCATTCAAAATGCTGGTTTCCGTAAAATATTTATCTCAAAAGATCAAGGAAAAACGTGGGTTTCTAAAATGGAAGAACAATTAATTGATCCTACTTGTAATGCATCGACATTAGTTTTAGGAAGAGATATTGTGTTTAGTAATTTGCATGATTCAAAAGATCGTCAAAACCTGGGATTGAAAGTAAGTAAAGATCAAGCGAAAACATGGAATTTTTTCAAAACTATAGAACCAAATTCTTCGGCTTATTCCGTTTTAACGAATATATCAAAAAATAAAGTTGGTATTTTTTATGAAGCTGATGATTACCAAGATATGGTTTTTGAAGTAGTTGATTTAAAATAAATTCAATCATAAAAATATAAAAAAACCTCATCATTTGATGAGGTTTTTCGTTGCTTAAAAATTAAGCTTAATATTATATTTTTCGTAGAAATTCTCGATGTGAGCAACTGCTTCTTCCGCTGTATCAACCAAACGGAAAAGATCCAAATCTTTCTCAGAAATATAACCTTCTCTCAAAACCGTTTCTTTGATCCAATCAATTAAACCTGACCAATACTCAGTTCCAACTAACACAATTGGGAAACGTCCTGTTTTCTTCGTTTGTACCAATGTCATCGACTCAAACAATTCATCTAACGTCCCAAAACCTCCTGGCATTCCGATAAATCCTTGTGAATATTTCACAAACATTACTTTTCGTGCAAAGAAATAATCGAAATTAATTTCATATTCACGGTCGATATATTTGTTCAATTCTGTTTCGAAAGGCAATGTAATTCCCAATCCAACAGAAGTTCCTCCACCCTTTTGCGCTCCTTTGTTTGCAGCTTCCATAATTGCCGGACCTCCACCAGTAATTACACCAAAACCTATTTGCGTTAATCGATACGCAATGTCCTCTGCTAATGCATAATATGGATGATCTGGAGAAGTACGTGCCGAACCAAAAATAGACACGCAAGGTCCTATTTTAGACATTACTTCGTAACCATTTACAAACTCTGCCATAATCTTGAACAACGCCCAAGAATCATTTATTCTAATCTCATTCCAATCTTTTGGTCGAAACGGAGATTGTATTCTATCGTCTTCTTTTTCTTTATCTGTCATAGTATCTTAAATAAAAAAACCGCAACAAAAATGCTACGGTTCAATATACAAATTTATTGTTTCTTCATGATTAATCTCTACTCATAAAAATTCTCAAAATATACCAAAACAATAACATTAATGAAGCAAATAACGACAATGCCGCTGCAACATACTGTTGTGTTCCGAACTCATATTTTAATTGGTGAGTGTTGTACAAAATTGCTCCACCAGCTAAGGCGCACATTCCAACTGAGAACCATAATCCTAAATCGAACCCGAATAACATTCCTGCAATAATCAATCCAATTGCTAAGAAAAATCCTATAGTTAATGCTCCTCGTAAAATAGAGAAATCTGCTTTTGTTAAAAATACAATAGCTGACAATCCTACAAATAATCCGCCTGTTACTACAGCTGCTTGTTTTATCACATAAGTTCCGCCATAATACAATGCGATGTAAAGCATTGGTACAAAAATTAAAGCTTCTGCAACTATGTATAAAAAGTAGCCTAAATATTGTTTAGATTTTGAAATCGATCCGTAGGCCATTTTTTGTGCAATCCATGTAATTCCCATGAAACCTGCTAATAAAATAAGCCAAAGATATCCAGAAGTTAAACTTAACATGAAGCTCACTAATGCTTCTGATTTTAACATCAAAGATTCTATGAGTACAAAGACTAACACCCCTCCGGCAACGTGACCGTAAGTATGTTTATAAAAATTTGCCCTTTCTACGCTTGTTGCCTCGGCAACCAATTGGTTTTGTTGATATAAATGTTGATTTTCCATACAATTCTATTTAGGTAGATGTTTTTTTAATAATTATTGCTAAAATAATAAATTTCAGCTATTCTTTTACTCACTATTTTCAGGATTTTTTAGGCTGTCTTCATTTAATTGATTATTTAATAATTACTTAAAGTTTTGTTAATCCCCTAACCTTCTTTAAAAGATATATTTGCTCCTAAAAAATCATATCCATGAAAACACATTTATTATTATTACTATTTATTTTCCTAATCAAAACCAACTTACTCGCTCAATCAACACCAAATGACCCATTATTTTTTGAAAAAGGTTCTACCTGGCTTTACCTAGATGACGGTTCTAATCAACAAAAAGAGTGGACTCTCTTAACATATGATACAAAGAATTGGAAAGAAGGAAAAGGTCATTTCGGATTTGGAGACGGGGATGAAGACACTTTGATCCAAAAGGGATATATCCGCTATTTTTTCAGAAAAAAAATTACAATAGATGATGTCACAAAACTTCCTGAAGAAGTTATTTTTAATATCGTTCATGATGATGCAGCGATCTTACATATCAATGGAAAAGAAATTTTAAGAAGCTCTCTTCTTCCTCAGTCCGGAGATATTCCTCATGAGTATGAATTAAGTACGTTTATACCGAACGACAAAGAAAATAGTTTTTTTCAGTACAACGTTTCTTCTTCAAATTTTGTAAATGGTGAAAATATTATTTCTATCGAAATTAGAAATCAAAATACAAGAAGCTCAGATGTATCGTTTGATTGTTTTGTGAGTGAAGATAACACAACTCCTGTTCCTTTCCACAAAGACGGACCTTATGTATTTTATGATAACGATCAAATAACAGTGACTTATATTACGGAAGCTGGTGCTGTAAACGAAACATATACAACAAATGACAAGGTTATTCTTAAAGTGACTGATCCCACTACATCTACGACATTTGATGTTCCTTTAAGAAAACAACATCAAACAGAGTTATCAACATATCAAGCTCCAACAAAATTCTTTATGACATCAGATATTGAAGGTCAGTTTTCAGCTTTCAAAAAAATGTTAATTGACGGTGGTGTGATGAATGATCGTTTGGAATGGACATATGAAAACGGGCATTTAATTGTGAATGGAGATATGGTAGACCGCGGGCCTTATGTTACAGAAGTTCTGTGGTTAATCTATAAACTAGAAAACGAAGCTGAAGCAAAAGGAGGAAAAGTACATTACATCATCGGGAATCACGATATGATGACCATGACATACGATTTTCGCTATGTCAACAAGAAATATATAGAAAACGCCAGCTATTTAAAAAAGACATATGGCGATTTCTTTGAACCAAATACAGCGTTTGGAAAATGGTTCAGAACCAAAAACATTATAGAACAAGTAGGTGATTACACTTTTGTACACGCAGGCATAAGTCCACAGGTTTCTGATCTAAAATTACCTTTGGATGAAATGAATGACTACGGACGAAAAAAAATGAATGGAGAATCATGTACAGGCAATTGTGCTACTGTAACAGGTGGTAGTGCTTCCGGATTATACTGGTACCGCGGAATGGCAAATCAAGTTCTTTCTCAAACACAAGTTGATGATATTTTAACCAATTTTAAGACAAAACATATCATTATTGCTCACACTGTTTTCCCTCAAATCACTTCATTGTACAATGATAAAGTTATTGCAATCGACGTCTCTCATGTTGATAATATCGCAAATAATAAAGTGGAAGCGTTGACTTTCTCTGATTCTTGTTTCAAAACGATGGTTTCGATTGGAAATCAAATCACCTTCAAAAATTTATTCGACAAATGTGAAAACTTATCTATTTCAGAAAAAATAAAACAAAATATCACGATCTATCCAAATCCTACTACAGACTGGGTCAATATAGAAGTGAATTCGAATCAAAATCTCTCAATAAAATTAGTTGACATAAATGGTCGAAAAATCACTAGTCCTTCTACTAAAACATCCAAAGGAATCAAAACAAACATTCAAGCACTTCCTAAAGGAATTTACCTTTTAAAAGTTTATGACAACGGACAAGAAATTCTAACCAAAAAAATCATCATAAAATAGTTTACTTCAAAATCCTCCATCATTTTTGGAGGATTTTTTTCTTCCATTCTATCAGACCCAATATAGAAATACCCAACAAAACAAGGTATTGAAAAGATGTAATAACTGCTCCTTTATAAATCATTAATGGAATCATGATTAAATCGCCGATAATCCAGAAATACCAATTATCAATTTTTCGTCGCGCCATCATCCACATTCCAATCAAAAAGATAGCGGTCGTCGAAGCGTCTACAAAATCAATTTTAGAATAATGTAATTTACATTGGTTGATAAAACTGAAATCAAAACCATTTTGAATAACTGGACGGAAATAATAAATCGTCAAAATAAAGATAAAACTCAACGCGAAAAGTAAAGTTGCATATAAATATTCTTTCTTCGAAGCCCACGAAACATCGACATGTTTATGATCTGCTTCGAGATTTTTTTGCCACAAAATCCAACCATAAATCGCCATTGAAGTATAGTAAATATTAATAATAGTTTCGCCGTATAATCCCCAATTAAAAAATAAATAGATGAAAATAAACGTCGAAATAATAGTGGTTGGATAAACCAAAATATTACGTTTGTAGGTATAATAAACGGAAATAATCCCAAATAAAGTTGCAATTATTTCAAGTAAAATATTCAGTGTAGAATAGGTTTTATAAGGAGCAAAGATGTAATCAATAAAATCGTTCATTCTTAAGTTGTGAGTTAAAATAATTCATTCTAAATCGTAAATCTAAATTCGTAATTATAATTTCTAACTTCAATCTATTCATAATCCAACACCCAAACCAAATAATATTCACCAATCATTTTATAGAATGCATGATATTTTCGAGATTTTACATCATCCGAAATCCAACAAATAAATTGTTTATTTTCTATTAATTCAAATTCTTCTGCACGATAATGATTCAGAAAATTCCAAAGATTTCCACCATTCAATTTGTACAAACCTTCTTTCATTCCCCAAATTACATGCAAATATTCAGTTTCATGTTCTTGAGGTATCCAAGCTATTTCATCTGGACGGGCAAATTTATGTTTGATGTTCAAAATTTTTCTTGGTCGAGACAATTCAATATCTATCCCAATATTATATTCGCTCACGCCAACAGAAACCAATCCATAGGAATGTGTGATGGAAATTTCTTTATTTGTAGGTAAAAAAGGTTTTCCTCTTTCGTCATAATTTACATCATAATCCAAGTCCAATTTCTTTAGACAAGCGCGCAAACCAAGATATTCTCTGGCCTGTTTAGGTCGAAGATTATTATATTTTTCTATTCTATAGTCCTCTAAATGAAGATATTCTAATAATTCTTCATTCGATTCTGTTACATTCCACGTAATAATGCGGGTATGTTTAAAATCGTTAATATAATCGATAACGGGCATTTTATTAATCGAAATTTGTTTGTAAATTTGTTCCTTATAAACTTAAAAAAAAAGTTAGTTAAATATATCAATTGATGGATACAAAAACGCAATACATTCCATACAAAGTTAAAGATATTTCTTTAGCTGAGTGGGGAAGAAAGGAAATTACGTTGGCTGAGGCAGAAATGCCTGGGTTGATGGCTATCCGTGAAGAGTACAAAGCTGCTCAACCTTTGAAAGGTGCTCGCATTGCAGGTTGTCTACACATGACAATCCAAACTGCAGTATTAATCGAAACGTTGGTTGCTTTAGGAGCTGATGTTACATGGTCGTCATGTAATATTTTCTCTACACAAGATCACGCTGCTGCTGCAATAGCTGCTGCTGGGATTCCTGTGTATGCTTGGAAAGGGATGAACGAAGAGGAATTCGATTGGTGTATCGAGCAAACATTATTCTTCGGAGAAGATCGTAAACCATTAAACATGATTTTGGATGATGGTGGAGACTTAACGAATATGGTGATTGATCGTTACCCAGAATTGGTTGCTGAGATCAAAGGATTATCAGAAGAAACAACTACGGGTGTACACCGTCTTTACGAAAGAATGGAGAAAGGTACATTGCCTATGCCTGCAATTAACGTAAATGACTCTGTAACAAAATCTAAATTCGACAACAAATACGGATGTCGTGAATCTGCAGTAGATGCTATCAAACGTGCTACTGACTTGATGATCGCTGGTAAACGTGTTGTAGTTTGTGGATTTGGTGATGTTGGGAAAGGTACAGCGGCTTCTTTCCGCGGTGCTGGAGCAATTGTTACAGTAACAGAAATCGACCCTATTTGTGCTTTACAAGCATCTATGGAAGGTTACGAAGTAAAAAAATTAGATACAGTGGTTGCAAACGCTGATATCGTAATTACGACTACTGGTAACTTTGGAATTGTACGTGCAGAGCATTTCGAGAAAATGAAAGACAAAGTAGTTGTGTGTAACATTGGTCACTTCGATAACGAAATCGATATGGCTTGGTTAAACGGAAACTACGGAAACACGAAAGAAGAAATTAAACCACAAGTTGACAAATACAACATCAACGGAAATGACATCATCATTTTGGCTGAAGGACGTTTAGTTAACTTAGGTTGTGCAACAGGACACCCTTCTTTTGTGATGTCAAACTCTTTCTCTAACCAAACTTTAGCTCAAATCGAATTGTGGACAAATTCATCAGCTTACAAAAATGAAGTATATACTTTACCTAAGCATTTAGATGAAAAAGTTGCAGAATTGCATTTAGCTAAATTAGGAGTAGAATTAGAAGTTTTATCTCAAGAACAAGCAGAATACATTGGTGTAACGGTTGAAGGACCATTTAAACCAGAATATTATAGATATTAATTAATTTTAATTCAAAATTTTTATTTGAAAAAAGAAAAAAGCACTTAACTATATGCCCTCGCCCTGAACAAGCGAGGGCTTTTTTGTTAGTCATTTTCTACGCCAGAAATTGATTCAAGTTCATTATTCAATTTATTTAGCTCTTCCTTTGTTGTATATTTTTTAGGAATATTTTTCTTAAATTAAATGTCGCTTCTTTTTTATTTTTTATCAAAATATCAGCATTGATTGCAGGCGTAATTCCTAATGGTGTTTTCATCCACACATCAGAATCAGTCGTTTTATATAAACATTTAGCCAGCAAAGCTCCACTAAAATAAATTGGCTTTTCAACTTCTGTTAATAATTCTACTTTGATGAAAAAATCATCTTGATATTTAATATTCAAATCACGTAAATCCATCGAAAAGACATCATTCTGTTGATATTCTTTTTTTACAACAACTTCAAAAGGTTTTTCTAAAATTGATTGAGCTGGTTTCCCATTATTCATTGCCGTTAAATCAACTTTCAAAAGAATAGAATCTAATTTCAAACTATTACTAAAATTGAAATTAATACGTTGAAAAGTGAATTCTTTTTTAGGCGCATTTATTGGAATTGCAAATTCTTTGGTAAACTTAGGAAGTGAATCTTTACTAAAATTAATATCAGCCGTTAATCCGATTAAAATTGATTTCGTCTTGGTATCCGAACCAACACGTTTCAATCGAAATTTGCTTTTATCATACAAAATCGTTTCATGTCATTCTATCGTATCTTTTTTATAATCTTGTGCATTTGCAAACGTTATAAAACATAAAAAAAGAAAGTAAATTTTTGTCATCTATTTGGTTTTTAAATCATTTATCAATTTTATAAAATATAGATGTTCAAAATTCACAAAGGTTACACAATGACATGTTAAAGTTTAACGCATTACATTAACAAAAGAAGAGTAACTTTTGGTTACTCTTCTAATTGATGCAATATATTTTCTAATTCTACCAGATTCTTTTTATAATAAGTAGAAATCCACCATTTTAATAATAAAACGCAAATTAATACATAAAAAAATAGTGTAAGAAAAATATAAAGATAAAACTGAAATTTGTATTCAAATTGCAACGAGTTAGGATGCTGGATATACGAAATCCCAATAATCATCAACACTAAAATAGAAATCAAGTACGAGTAAATACTGTAAATATCAATCGCAGATTTGTAATTATAATAAAACCAATTGATGTTCTTTAGCGAATTATATTCCAGATGATATGATCGTTTATAAAACTTGAAAACATAAATAAACGGCACCAAAAAAGTCAACGAAATACACAACAATGTCCACCAAATTGTTGGCGTATTTGCATCAAATAAGAAAGGAAAAGTATATAAAAACAATAATCCTAATAATTGAACATAAAACTCTTTCTTCAAGGTTTTTCGTACTTTATCAATAATGGTATTTGCTTCTTGATTAAACTCAAGATTTGGATCAATTTTAACTTCATCTGAAGATTGATTGTCCCATTGTTTTTGTAATTCATCAAAATTCATAACCGTATTTTTTTATGATGATTTGTATTTTTTCTTTCGTTCTGTTCAATTTCACACGTGCATTTACTTCCGAAATTCCCAAGTTCATACAAATTTCCTTGTGATTTTGTCCTTCCAAAAACAGAAAAATCAATGCTTTTTCTACTTTATTCAATTCATGAACTGCTTTATAAAACAATTCGAGTTGTGTTTCTTTTTCACCAAAATCCATCTCATCTACTTGATCAATATTTTCTAAAAAAGTATGACGATCTGCTTTTTTCTTTTCTTTTCTAAAATAAGTTAACGCCGTGTTCAACGAAACGCGATACATCCAAGTTGAAAATTGAGATTTACCTTCGAAACGATCAAAAGATTTCCATAGTTGCAAAACAATCTCTTGTATCAAATCATTTTGATCTTCAGAATTATCCATATACATCTTAGCGATTTTGTGTAAAATCTCTTTGTGTTGATCGATTAATTCTAAAAAAAGGGTTTGTTTAGCTTCCAAAATCGTTACTTTATTTTTTTCAACGCAACTTGTTCATCGTCTATTATGATAACATTATTTTCAACTGTTATTTCCAAAATAGATTTCATCGCTTAATTATTTAGTGTTTATTAGTAAGTAAACATAAAGTAAAAACGTTACAAAAATTTTGAAAAAAAATTTAAAACACCATTTCTAACCAAATCGGTAAACTGAATTCTTCTAATAAATGAGCCAATTGAAATTCTTTGTAGTTTTCTTTCGTTATCCACGCCATTTCTTCTATCTCAGAAGCGATTTTAAGCGTTTCTAATGATTTTAATTTAACATGAAATACATTTGCATAAACTTCGGTATTAACTTCATTAACGGCAATAGAAGTGTGTTGCCCTAAAAATGAAACATCGTGCTGTAGAATATCAACATTAATCTCTTCTAAAAATTCGCGTCGAAGTGTGGTTAATAATTCTTCATCTTGTTCTCGTTTTCCACCAACCATCTGAAAAAATTTCGATTTCTTTTTTCGGACAGCTAACATTCTACCCGTTTCATCTGTAACCAAGGCGTTCACCAAATAAATATGATTCATTGTTATGCGTTATGCGTTATGCGTTATGCGTTATGCGTTATACGTTATACGTTATGCGTTATGCGTTATGCGTTATGCGTTATGCGTTATGCGTTATGCGTTATGCGTTATGCGTTATGCGTTATGCAAAAATAAAAAGTTTGGAGCAAAAAAAAGCCTCACAATAAGTGAAGCTTATAAAAGTTGGCGATCCGGACGGGACTCGAACCCGCGACCACTTGCGTGACAGGCAAGTATTCTAACCAACTGAACTACCGGATCAGTCTGTTTTTTTATTTATAATTTTCGATCGCACTAAAATAGAAAAAGAAATAGATGCGATCCGGACGGGACTCGAACCCGCGACCACTTGCGTGACAGGCAAGTATTCTAACCAACTGAACTACCGGATCAGAAAATTATAAATTGATATATTTTTTATGAATTTTTATAAAAAATTGCGATCCGGACGGGACTCGAACCCGCGACCACTTGCGTGACAGGCAAGTATTCTAACCAACTGAACTACCGGATCAGAAATTATAAAAAATATATTGTGTAAAAGAACGAACTTTTTGCGATCCGGACGGGACTCGAACCCGCGACCACTTGCGTGACAGGCAAGTATTCTAACCAACTGAACTACCGGATCAAAATCTGTATCGATTTCGGATTGCAAATATAGGCGGTTTTCTGATAAAACCTAAACTTTTTTCAAAAAAAATCTCGGAAATTTTGCATCCGAGATTCTTTTATTTCAAAATCAGCGATTTAATTTATTATAAAATCGCGTTTAATTTTTCTACTAATTGCTCTTTTGGAACAACTCCAACAACTTTGTCTACTACTTCTCCGTCTTTGAAGAATAAAATTGTAGGAATGTTGCGAATTCCATATTTTGCTGCAACTTCTTGGTTTGTGTCTACATCAACTTTACCAATAACTGCTTTTCCTTGATATTCTGTAGCAAGCTCTTCCACAACTGGACCAACCATTCTACAAGGACCACACCAAACAGCCCAAAAATCAACCATTGCTGGTTTTCCTGACTCTATAATATCTGATGCAAATGATGCGTCTGTTACTTCTAATGCCATAATCTTATATTTTTTTTATCTAATCTTAAGTTTACAAATCTACATAAAATTTTATTCTTGAAAAATTTCGTTCATATTATCTATCAATTATTGAATAGATGAAACGAATAATTAATTCAGTTTGAATGTAATTTCCTGCAATTCATCTAATTCTTTCAACAAATCTCGACAAATGTTAATTTTGATTTTACTTGCTGGTAAATCTAAATTATTCAAATAATCTTTTGGATCAATTAATTGAATTTTTAATAATTTATCTCCTTGATATTTGAACATAATATCTGATAATTTGCTAAATGTTTCTTCCGAAAATTCTGGAACTTCAATCTTCACCGTCATTTTTTCGGCTTGTTTTTCAACAATTTCATTCAACAACAAAATATTTGTGATGTTTTTATACACACGACCTTGCGTTACATTTCCTTCTTTGTCTTTGAATTCTTTTTTCGAGATATTCAATTTCAAATTCAAGAACATATTTTCCTGCATAAAGTGTCTATATTTCATATAATCGCTACCAAAAACCATGATATCCATCGAATCGGTGTAATCACTAAACGTAAAAATACCAAATTCGTTTCCATTTTTGGCAATTCTATGTTGAATATTTGACATCATTCCACAAATCGAAACTTCTTTGTTAACAAAATTATCTTCATTCGCATTGATATCAGAAATACTACAATTTGAAGCCATTTTCAACTCATGTTTGAAATCATCCAAAGGATGCGAAGAAATATAAATTCCAACAACTTCTTTCTCTTTCGACAAACGTTGTAACATATTCCATTTCTCACAATCTGGCAACATCGGAACCACATCTTCTACAACAGAATCACCACCAAAATCGCCAAATAAAGAGGTTTGAGCAGAGTTTTTTTGCTCTTGAAAATTTGCTCCGTATTTGATTAGTTTTTCCAAATTAGTTGTCGTATTATCGATAAAAAAATAACGTCCACGATGAAATTCAAACGAATCAAAACCTCCAGCTAAAACTAAGTTTTCGATTGTTTTTTTGTTCACTGTTCGCAATTCGACACGTTTAACAAAGTCGTATATATCTTTGAACGGACCATTTGCTTCACGTTCAGAAATTATCGAGTTTACTGCGGCTTGCCCAACACCTTTTACAGCTCCCATTCCAAAACGAATTTCATAATTTTCGTTTACGTTAAACTTCGTAATCGATTCATTGATATCTGGACCAAGAACCGCCAATCCCATTCGCTTACACTCTTCCATAAAGAAGGTCACTTGCTTGATATCATTCATATTATTTGAAAGAACAGCCGCCATATATTCTGCTGGATAATGTGCTTTCAGATAAGCTGTTTGATACGCTACCCATGCATAACACGTCGAGTGCGATTTATTGAAGGCATAGGATGCAAAGGCTTCCCAGTCTGTCCAAACTTTTTCTAAAATCTTAGGATCATGCCCTTTTTCTGAAGCTTGCGCAACAAATTTTGGTTTCATTTTATCCAAGACAGCTTTTTGCTTTTTCCCCATTGCTTTACGCAAAACGTCGGCATCACCTTTCGAGAAACCTGCTAATTTTTGCGAAAGCAACATTACTTGCTCCTGATAAACCGTAATTCCGTAGGTTTCTGATAAATATTCTTCCATCGCATCCAAATCGTACTGAATTGGTTCTTCACCATTTTTACGGCGAACAAACGACGGAATATATTCGATAGGCCCAGGACGATAAAGGGCATTCATGGCAATTAAATCCGCGAAAACTGTCGGACGTAAATCCTTCATGTATTTTTGCATTCCGGGTGACTCGTATTGGAAAACCCCAACCGTTTCGCCACGCTGGAAAAGCTCATATGTTTTTTCGTCGTCAATCGGAATTTCATCCGGATTGATTTCGATTCCTGTTCTCGCTTTTACTAATTTGATGGTATCTTTAATCAAGGTTAAGGTTTTCAACCCCAAAAAGTCCATCTTCAATAATCCGGCACTTTCTGCAACCGAGTTATCAAACTGCGTTACATATAAATCTGAATCTTTAGCTGTTGTTACAGGTACGAAATTCGTAATATCATCTGGCGTAATAATTACCCCACACGCGTGAATTCCCGTGTTACGAACAGAACCTTCTAAGATTTTTGCTTGCTGAATAGTTTCCGCAGCTAAATCGTCTCCATTCGATAAACGTTTTAATTCGCTTACAGCATCAAACTCTTCTGGTTTTAAGGCTCCTTTTAATGCAGCTTCATCTAAATTGAAGATTTTAGATAACTTCATATTCGGAATCAAACCTGCAACACGGTTCGCATCAAACAATGGTAAATCCAATACACGCGCCGTATCTTTAATCGAAGATTTCGCCGCCATTGTACCATAAGTGATGATTTGCGCTACTTGATTTGCTCCATATTTATCAATCACATAATCCATTACCAACGATCGACCTTCGTCATCAAAGTCGATATCGATATCGGGCATAGATACACGATCAGGATTTAGGAATCGCTCAAAAAGTAAATCGTACTGAATTGGATCTAAATTGGTAATCCATAAACAATAAGCAACTGCTGATCCTGCCGCCGAACCACGACCTGGACCAACCGATACGCCCATTTTACGCGCCGCAGCAATAAAATCTTGTACAATCAAGAAATAACCAGGATAACCTGTTTTTTCAATTGTGGCTAATTCGAAATCCAAACGTTCTTTAATTTCGTCTGTCAATTCTGGATAACGAATTTTTGCACCTTCGTAGGTTAAATGTTTTAAATAAGCATTCTCACCTCTTTTCCCTCCATCTTCATCATCTTCTGCGTGATGAAATTCTTCGGGAATATCAAATTTTGGAAGTAATACATCTCGATAAAGCGTGTATTCTTCTATTTTATCAACAATTTCTTGAATATTAATAATTGCTTCGGGAATGTCTTGAAACAATTGTTTCATTTCTGCTTCCGACTTAAAATAATATTCTTGATTTGGCAAACCAAAACGGAATCCACGACCACGACCAATCGGTGTAGATTGCTTTTCTGCATCGCGCACACACAATAAAATATCATGTGCATTCGAATCGTCTTGATTGATATAATACGTATTATTTGTCGCCACAACTTTTACATTGTGTTTTCGCGCAAATGCAAGCAAAGTCTGATTAACACGATCTTCATCTTCTTGTCCGTGACGCATCAATTCGATGTAAAAATCATCGCCAAATTGCTCTTTCCACCACAGTAAGGCTTCTTCGGCTTGCTTTTCACCAAGATTCAAAATTTTATTTGGAACTTCACCTTGTAAATTTCCAGATAAAACAATCAAATCTTCTTTATATTCTTCGATAATCGATTTATCAATTCGAGGCACATAGTAAAAACCATCTGTATACGCCTTCGACGCCATTTTTGCTAAATGATGATAACCATTTTTGTTCTTTGCAAAAACAACAATTTGATAACCATTATCTTTTTTAGATTTGTCTAAATGATTCTCACACACAAAAAATTCTGAACCAATAATTGGCGTAATCAATACTTCCGTTGGTTCTTTTCCTTCTTCAATTAATTCTGCATTCTTTTCTTTTGCTGCTTTGTTGTGATTCTGAACTGCCGCATTAAAATGGAATGCACACATCATATTTCCATGATCGGTAATCGCAACTGCAGGCATTTTATTTTTTGCTGCAGCGCTCACCAAATCACTTACAGAAATGGTTGATTGTAAAATTGAGAATTGTGTGTGATTATGTAAATGTGCAAATTTTGCTTTTTCAAACTGTGCTAAAACTTCTTCCGAAATTTCAACTACCTCATCATCTCCTCCTTCTTTGGCTTTTATTTTCGCAATTTCTTGTGAAGCTTTTTTAAGATTGACGTGATTTAGTCCAACTGGCTGAATATTTGTCTGATTAATTTCATTAAATCGAACAAAATAATCATCCTCAACTTCTAACTCGTTTTTTGTAAAAATACCTTTACGAATCAACTCGAAAAAACAACGCGTAGTTGCCTCCACATCGGCAGTTGCGTTATGCGCTTCGCCAAACGAAACACCAAAAAGATATTGATGCAATTCCGTTAACGTTGGTAATTTGTAACGACCTCCACGACCTCCAGGAAGTTTCAATAACTCAGCAGTCACCTCGGTACAGGTATCCAAAACAGGTTTTTCGGCTAAATTATTTTCATAATTCAGACGATAAAATTCGGCTCCCATAATGTTAATATCGAAACCTAAATTTTGTCCAACAATAAATTTAGCTTTACCTAAAGCTTCGTTGAATTTATCTAAAACTTCTTTTAATGGAACACCTTTTTCGGTTGCTAAATCAGTTGAAATTCCGTGAATACGTTCAGAATCATACGGAATATCAAAACCATCTGGACGCACCAAATAATCTTGATGTTCAATAATTTGCCCCATTTCATCGTGCAATTGCCAAGCGATTTGTATACAACGCGGCCAGTTGTCGGAGTCAGAAATCGGCGCATTCCAATCTTTCGGAAGACCAGTTGTCTCTGTATCGTATATTAAGTACATTGAGTTTTCGTTTGAATCTGTAAATTTACGAAATCTTAGCAGAAGATTTTCTTAAGATAAGTTAAGAATAATTATCTATTTTAGATGTTCAAATCAACGAAAATGAAAAATATTTTCATCATTAATGGAAGCACAAGCGAAAATTCATCTAATCAAAAAATCATAGAAAATTTTATTTCTTCTACATCTCAATATTTCAAATGTACTGTTTTTGATGAATTAAAAACTCTTCCTCATTTTGATCCAGAACGTTCTATCGAAAATACGCCGCAAGAAATACTTGGTTTTAGAACTGAAATAGAAAAAGCTGATGGAATAATTATTTGTACGCCCGAATATATTTTTAGTATTCCGAGTGGATTAAAAAATGTATTAGAATGGTGCGTTTCTACAACTATTTTTGATGGAAAACCTTTAGGAATTATCACTGCGTCTGCAAATGGAGAAAAAGGACATGAAGAATTGCAATTGATAATGAAAACGTTGATGACAAACTTCAATAATGAAACAACTTTACTCATTCAAGGTGTTAAAGGAAAAGTAAATTCGGAAGGAAAAATTATTGATAAAGTAACTTTACAACAATTGGAAGAGTTCATCGTAGCTTATAACCAACTATTAACCTAAAATATGTTTTACGTTTATACTATTGCAATACCACTTTTGATTATTTTGACTTTTTATTTCGTTGAACGAAAAATATTCAAAATAAATAACCTTCTCATTTTAGTTTTTTTATTCTGGCTTTACTTGATTAGCTTATTTTTTTTACAATATTTTAAAATTTTAAATGATTTTTGGAGTTTATACTCCATTTTACTCTTCTTACTTCCAATCACTATTATTGTATTAATTATAAAAATTGTAATGATTATTCTAAATAATTTTAAAAAATAAATGAAACAAAAACTAATCTATATACTTTATTGGTCAGCAATATTTACGGTTTCAATATCAATGTTTGTGTATGGAATTGTAAAACCTACTCAATTCACAAATATGGATAACAGCATTAATAATCATCTTTCTGAAGGTCATCGATTGATGTGGAATTTTTATAGTTTTACCAAAGGGTATCCAATAATCATCGGAATTTTTGAAGTGATTGGTGCAATCACATTACTTTTTAGAAGGACAAGAATTTTTGCATGCTTGTTATTAACTACAATTTTAATCAATATTATTCTACAAGATTATTTCTATAAAATTGTTGCGCTAAATTCTTCTATTTTTTATCAAGTTTTAGTCTTTGTTATCTTAATTATTGACAAAGAAAGAGTGATTGAAATTTTTTCGAAACTATTTGAATTAAAAACTAAACTAAAACCAAACTGGATTCTAATCATTATAAGTTTTATACTTGCAATTGGCTTTAAATTTATTGAAACAAAAGTTTTATAACCAAAAAAGATGAACTTAATTCAGTTCATCTTTTTCTAAAATTTCTTCCGACTCAAAACTCATTTTAAGTTTGATGAGTTCATCTTTTATATTTTCTAATCGCTTCACAACATCTATTTCATCTGTTGTTGTCGCAATTCCTTTTTTACCAATCGCTTGTTTTGCGCCTTCTAACGTATAGCCTTTTATTTTGACCAAATAATAGATATTCTTGAAACAATCAATATCATTTTTGGTAAATAATCGATTTCCTTTTTTGTTCTTTTTGGGTTGAATAATTTCAAATTCTTTTTCCCAAAATCGAATCAACGATGCATTTACATCAAAGGCTTTGGCGACTTCGCCAATCGAGTAATATAGTTTATCAGGCAGGTCTACGTTCATTATCAGCGTTTAATCCAAAGATAATGACAATTTTTTAGAGTTTTGATAAATTTTAATGAAATCGTCTGGATCTACATCATTGTAGAAATACATAATTGGATCTACAGGTTCTCCATTCTTGTGAATTTCGTAATGCAAATGCGCTCCTGTCGACAATCCAGTCGTCCCAACATAACCAATTACATCACCTCTTTTCACTTTTTGTCCACTACGAACTTTCGCACGAGACATGTGAGCATACAAACTTTCGTAACCATTTCCGTGTTTCAAGACCACCATATTTCCGTAACCCGAATTAAATTCAGAAACTTTTACAGAACCATCTCCAGTTGCATAAATTGGTGTTCCTGTAGAAGCTGCAAAATCTAAACCTTTGTGCATTTTATTCACTTTCAAAATTGGGTGAAAACGAGATCCATAACCAGAAGCTAATCTACTTACATATTTATCTGCAACAGGTTTTAGAACTGGCATTGATGATAAATTGGCATCTTTTACACCAGCAGAACGAAATACTTCGTCCAACGATTTTGATTCAATTTCAATTTTATCAATCAATTTTTCGATATCTTCTGCTGTATAATTATCA
This sequence comes from Empedobacter sp. GD03739, assembly GCF_029843245.1. NCBI lineage: Bacteria > Pseudomonadati > Bacteroidota > Flavobacteriia > Flavobacteriales > Weeksellaceae > Empedobacter > Empedobacter sp. GD03739. The sequence goes on from NZ_JAOCHX010000002.1 coordinate 106,704, forward strand.
ATTTCTTTGTTTACAGAATCGATATTTTCATTGACACGCATATCATAAATTGTACGATAAATATTGCGATCTTTTTCTTCGATTTCTGTCAAAGCTTCTTCAACTTCTTTGAATTTTTTATGTAATTGCTGATTTTCATTTTCCATTCTTTCCAACTCAGCTAATAATTTGCTTTTGTCGTCTTTGAATTTCCCTGCTCTCGATGCGTATTCAGAATCATTAAAATGATAACCAATCATTCCAGCAGATATTGTCGATAGACATAAAAATAGTAATACGTATAATGCTGTTTTAGGAGTTTTTTGGACTCTTTTCTTCGCCCAACTCATTAAAAATTTCACAGAATTATACTTATAGTTTTTATTTTCCATTACTTAACCAACCTTTTATTATCTTTGTAAAACGTTTGCAAAGTAACGAATATTGTACGAGTAAACTTGTTAATCAAATGATAAAAATAATTTAATTAAATGAAATCCAAAGATATAAGAAAAGAATTTCTGCATTTTTTTGAGACAAAAGGCCACTTAATAGTAGACTCTGCGCCGATTGTTTTGAAAGACGATCCGACATTAATGTTCAATAATTCGGGGATGGCACAATTCAAAGAATATTTTTTAGGAAACGGAACTCCAAAAAGTAATCGTATCGCGGATACACAAAAATGTCTTCGTGTTTCTGGTAAACATAATGATTTGGATGATGTAGGAAAAGATACTTACCACCACACGATGTTCGAAATGTTAGGAAACTGGTCTTTTGGTGATTATTTCAAAAAAGAAGCAATCGCTTGGGCGTGGGAATTACTAACAGAAAAATACGGAATCTCTAAAGATCAAATTTATGTAACCGTTTTTGAAGGTGATAAAGGTGACGGAACATCATTAGATGAAGAAGCATTAGAACTTTGGAAACAACATATTGCTGAAGATAGAATTCTTTACGGAAATAAAAAAGATAATTTCTGGGAAATGGGTGATATCGGACCATGTGGACCATGTTCTGAAATTCATGTTGATATTCGTCCAGAAGCTGATCGTTTAGCTGTTGATGGTAAAACATTGGTTAATATGGATCATCCACAAGTTATCGAAATTTGGAACTTGGTATTTATGCAATATCAACGTAAAGCGGATGGTTCTTTAGAATCTTTACCGGCTCGCCATATCGATACAGGTATGGGATTTGAGCGTTTGGCAATGGTTTTACAAGGAAAATCATCTAACTATGATACAGATGTTTTTCAACCAACAATTCAAAAATTAGAAGAAATTTCTGGTGTAAAATACGGAACAGCAGAAAAAACAGATATCGCTATTCGTGTTGTAGTTGACCATTTACGTGCAGTTTCTTTTGCAATTGCAGACGGACAATTACCATCAAACACAGGAGCAGGATATGTAATTCGTCGTATTTTACGTCGTGCAATTTCTTACGGATATCGTTTCTTAGGTCTTAAAGAACCTTTTATCTATAAATTATATCCAATCTTGAAAGCTGAAATGGGTGATTTCTTCCCAGAATTAGTGAAACAAGAAACAATTGTAACTGGCGTTATTCGCGAAGAAGAAGCATCTTTCTTACGTACAATTGAACAAGGATTAAATCGATTAAATCAAATCATTGAGCAATTAGGAGATTCTAAAGTTGTTCCTGGTGATGTGGTTTTCGAATTATATGACACATTTGGTTTCCCCGCAGATTTATCTCGTATTGTAGCAGAAGATCACGGTTTCACAATTGACGAAGCTGGTTTTGAAGCTGAAATGGCGAAACAAAAAGAACGTTCGAAAAAAGCAACTGCTTTAGTAACGGATGACTGGGTTATTTTAGATGATAAAGGAAAGGAAACCTCTATCGCTTATGATAACACAGAAGCTGAAGTAAAAATTACACGTTACAGAAAAGTAAAAAATAAAAAAGGAGAATTTTTCCAATTGGTATTCAACCAAACGCCATTCTATGCAGAATCTGGAGGACAAATTGGTGATACAGGATCTATTTCTACTTTGAATGAAACAATAGAAGTTGTTGATACGAAAAAAGAAAACAACTTAGTAATTCATTTTGTTGAAACTTTACCAGAAAATGTAAACGCTACATTCAATGCAAAAGTTGATACAGAAAAACGTAATGAGACAACGAAAAATCACTCTGCAACACACTTAATGCACGAAGCTTTACGCGAAGTTTTAGGAACGCACGTAGAACAAAAAGGTTCGTATGTTGGAGACGATTATTTACGTTTTGACTTTTCTCATTTCTCTAAAATGACAGATGAAGAATTGGCTATTGTTGAGCAAAAAGTAAACGATAAAATTGCAGAAGCTTTACCATTAATCGAAAAAAGAGATTGTGATATCAACGAAGCTATTGCTGATGGAGCTATGGCTCTATTTGGTGAAAAATATGGTGATAAAGTTCGTGTCATTCGTTTCGGATCTTCAATCGAATTATGTGGTGGTACGCACGTAAAAAACACAGCAGATATTCGTTTGTTCAGAATTTTATCTGAATCTTCTACTGCTGCTGGTATTCGTCGTATCGAAGCAATTACATCAAACAAAGCAATCGAAGCATACAAAGATGCTGAGAAAAATTACAATGATGTTTTAGCTGCACTTAAAACGAAAAATGATGCGGTAAAAGCGGTTCAACATTTATTAGATGAAAATGCAGAATTGAAAAAGCAATTAGAGTCTTTTGTTGCGCAACAAGCTGCTGCTGAGAAAGCGACTTGGAAAGCTGCGATTAAAGAGATTAATGGTGTTAATTTCTTAGCGGTTAAAACGAATTTAGATACAAATGCCGCAAAACAAAATGCAATTGATTTAACAAAAGAAATCGAAAATGCATTTATCGTTGTTGGTACGAATGATGCCGTAAAACCATCGATTACAATTTCTATCGCAAAAAACCTTGTAGATGAAAAAGGTTATAACGCAGGACAAATTGTAAAAGAAATCGCGAAGCACATCAATGGCGGCGGTGGTGGACAAGCTTTCTTAGCTACAGCAGGTGGTAAAGAGGTTTCTGGATTAGATGCTGCACTAAAACAAGCAGAGGATTTTGTTAAATAATAAATCTCTATTATAATACTTTAAAAGCGACTTGGTTTATCAAGTCGCTTTTTTTTTATTTTTATAATTCTATTTTAGAATTAACACTTTTAACTTTTTTATCTTGAAAGAGATCAAATTATTGATTGCCGTTAGTATAGTTGCAATTGTTTGGGGAACAACTTTCCTCGGAATTCGTATAGCTGTAGAAACTATTCCTAGTTGGTTTGTTGCTGAAATTCGTCAATTTTTGGCAGGACTAATTATGCTAATTATTTTACTATCTAAAAAGGAATTAAAATAGATTGTCTGGAAAAACCTTTCTTATCAACTTATCTCGCTTCATTAATGCTGATAATGGCAAATGGATTAACTACTGCTGCAGAAGAAAACTTATCGAGTATTTTAGCTGCATTAATTAGTGCAACCTCACCTATTCTCGTTTTTTTAGGAAGTATTTTTATTGGCTTACAAAAATTCAGTTAGCGTGGATTATTAGGTGTTTTACTTTATTTTGGGGGTGGAATATTTATTTTTTGGTAGGGAAATCAAGAATTAGCAAATCTAGCATATAGAACTGGAATTATTTTACTTTTTTGTGCAATTACAGGTTGGGCAACAGGAACTATTTTCATTAAAAAAATGAATATTCAATCCAAAAATATTTCTCTCAATCTTTTTTACCAATTTATATTTGCTGGAATTGTTTAAATTATTTTTGCTTTCGCTTTTACAAAAAATTATAATTTCGAAAATTGGAGTACAAAAAGTATTTCTGCCATGCTTTATTTAGCTGTTTTTGGTTCTGTGATTACGTTTTTTTCATTTCATTATGCGTTGACCAAAATTTCTCCAATACAAGTTTCTATTCTTTCTTATTTCAATACGATTATTGCAATAATTTTGGGTTGGTTAATATTAGACGAACAAATTTCATCAAAGTTTATCGTCGCTACTATTCTAATTATTCTTGGTGTTTTTATTATTAATTATAAGCCAGAAATGTTCAAAACTAAACGTTTAAAAGCAGATTAAGAGTTACGTAATAAAATTTATTTTAATATTTTTAACATAATTTAACAACTTAATCTATGATTGAAATATACAAACGAGTAATGTTTGACAATTACGCCAATTTCTCGGGAAGAGCCCGCAGAAGCGAATATTGGTATTATACATTATGTAATGTTATCATTTCATTTGTAATGTATATTCTAGTTATTATCTCTGTAGCTATTGGAAGCGACGGAGAAAGTCCTGGAATTTTATTTTACTTAATTTATGGAATTTTAATGTTGTATGCATTAGCAACTTTTATCCCTTCTTTAGCAGTTGTTGTAAGACGATTACACGACACAGGAAAAAGTGGTTGGTATTATTTAATTGGTTTAATTCCTCTTGTGGGAGCTATTTTATTAATAATAGCATTAGTTACAGATAGCCAACCAGGTTCTAATCAATGGGGACCAAACCCAAAAGAAACTGATGATTCTATCAACGAAATAGGAAACGATTTAATCGAAAGATATTAAAATTAAAAAGCGAGATTAATTCTCGCTTTTTAATTGGATTAATTTTATCCATTGTTTTAGATTATATCGTCTAAAAATCCCCAAATAACGTTGATTAAAAGAGTTCACCCAAATCGAATTGTCTTCACAATAAATTACAACTGTTTCGATATAATCTCGTCTTCGATAATTATATTTATAAAAAATATTTCGTTCCGAATATTCAAAAAGAAACAAACCTTGTTCATCCAACGATTCGGTAAAATTAAGTTGTCGCTGAGCTAATTCTTTGATTAAATTAATATTCTCACTTAACGATTTTGATGTTTTAATTTCTACAAAAAATCTATCATTAATTGTCGTTATTATTCGGATTCCAAAAATTACAATCATTGAAATAAAAATAATATTGATTTCACTTGATGCATAAGCGAAAAACAAAATAAGTAAAAACATTAAACCTAAATCTAAATAATTCCAAATTTCGAAAGGCAGAAAATATTTATCACCAACCTTTTTGAGTTTCGTTTTATGATGAAATGTGGAAAGATTATTTGTGTTCATAACTTTGGATTTACTTTAAAAATAAGAAATATTATCGAATTGGAATAATCTTAAATGAATAATAATTGATGTATTTTATTAAAACAAGAAATTTTAATCATAAAACACAAACATTCGAATCATTTTTGTAATTTTGCACCTCAAAAATTAAGTAATAAATACAATTCAATAAAATGGCAAACATTACATTCACAATGATTAAGCCTGATGCAGTTGCAAAAGGACACATCGGAGATATTTTAAAAGACATTACTGACGCTGGTTTCAAAATTAAAGCGGCTAAAATGACTCAATTAGCAAAACAAGATGCTGAAGCATTTTACGCTATCCACGCAGAGCGTCCTTTCTTCAAGGATTTAGTAGAATTCATGACTTCTGGACCAATCGTTGCTGCAGTTTTAGAAAAAGACAACGCAGTTGCTGATTTCCGTACTTTAATCGGTGCTACTAACCCAGCTGAGGCTGCAGAAGGTACAATCCGTGCTAAATATGCTGAATCTATCGATGCTAACGCTGTTCACGGTTCTGATTCTGACGAAAATGCTGCTATTGAAGCTGCTTTCCACTTTGCTGCGAAAGAAATTTTCTAATCGAATAAGATTACAAAACATTATATAAATCCTTCTGAAAATATTCGGAAGGATTTTTTTTGGCTCAAAATTTACTTACCTTTAAATCAAATTCTAAAAAATGAAAAAAATAATTTTAGCCACATTTACAATCGCAGCTTTTGTTGTGTCAAGTTGTAAAAGCGAAACAGAACCTATAAAAAATGAAGTAGAAAATGTAGAAGATTCAGTAAAAGTTGAAGCAAAAACTGCCGAAGAATCTATTCAATACGAAGGAGCTTACAAAGGAATTTTGCCTTGTTATGAGAAAGATTGCAAAGAGGTTGAAATGGAAATAAAATTATTACCAAACAAAGGATATGTCTATTCTACAAAACGTTTGGGGTTAGATAAAATGGCTATTATGACAACTGGAACTTTTCAGTTTAAAGAAGATGGAAATACAATTGTTTTTCCTGAAATTGCCAATGTTCCGAATGCTTTTTTGGTTGAAGAAGGAAAAATTACTCAGTTAAATAAAAATCAGAAGAAAATAGAGTCGGCCGATTCTGCTAAATTTGTTTTGACAAAAGAAAAATAGATAAAAAAGGTTTCGATATGAAACCTTTTTTTATTGTAATAATTTTAGATTTTTCATTGCGCTAATGCTACATTCAGAATGACATTTCTTCAAATAACTTTACCTCAACTCCAATCGACAAACGAAGTTTACTTTTTCTTGATTAACAATTTTAAACTGAATTAAATGTTCAGTTTCTAATTTCTGAATTTCTATTTTGTCATGTAAACTTAATTCTTTCAAGAAATTCATATCAATCGCTTTGATACGATGTTTTAATATGATTTCAGGATCAATAGTATTCAAGCACCAATCCAAATATTTGGTATTATTTGCGTGTTTTACGATATCTAAATCAGAAAACTGAACTTTATATTGAATAACTTCTGTTGGTTCAAAATCGATGTTTAAAATCGAATTCTCGACTTCCGTTGGTTTCAGATCAGGAAAACGTTCAATGTGAGATGAATCAATTTGAAGAATATCAGGACGACGTTTTTCTGTATTGAAAACCGCCCACAAACTTGAAGCTCCAATTAATTTTTTTCCATTTTTCTCGATTGTAAAATCACGAATAGATTTTGCACCTTTCAATACTTCAATCCAAGTTTTTACATCAACAAAATCTGTCCAAGAAGGTAATTCATCAATCTCAATTCGAAGTCGATTCATTACCCAAGATTGATTAAATTCTTGTAAATCAAAGAAACCTAAACCTCCTTTTATCGCGTGTTCTGAAGCAGTTAATTGAAAAAGATTTGCCATTTCAGACAATTTCATCTTACCTGTCGGATCACATTGAGAAAAATAAATCTCCCAATTTTTCGTATAAATTGATTTAAAATCTTCTGCTATTGGCATCGATAAAGTTTTGAATCTATCATTCTAAAATTATTTACCTAATTTCTTTTTCATATCCGCCATCATAACCGCAGCTACACCAGCTTCAACTCCTTTATTTCCATGTTTTCCGCCAGAACGATCAATTGATTGCTGTTCATTTTCGTCTGTTAAAACACAAAAAATAATTGGCATATTGTGTTTGATATTCAAATCTTTTACACCTTGCGTCACACCTTGACAAACATAATCAAAATGCGCTGTTGCTCCACGAATCACACATCCAACAACGATAATTCCGTCCAAATCTGGATGAGTTTGCGCAACTTTATCAGCTCCATAAATCAACTCAAAACTACCAGGAACTTCATATAAAGTAACATCATCAGGATTTGCGCCCAAATCAATCAATGTATCTTTTGCTCCATCTCGCAAATTAAATGTGATATGATTATTCCATTCAGATGTAATGATTGCAAACTTAGAGCCCGCTACATTTGGTAATTCTGCTTTATTATATTGAGATAAATTTTTATTTTCTGTTGCCATTTTGTTTAAAATTTGAATGGTAAAATTACAAAAATGATTTAGGATAAACTTTGATTTGAATCAATAAAAAAAGCCGAACAATTTGTTCGGCTTGTAATTATCTTTTGAAGTGAATTATTTTGCAGTTTCAGAAGCGTATTTTAAACGCTCAATAAACTTCGCAGTTTCACCATTATTTGCATTTGGATATTTATCCTCTAAAGCTTGAAAATATTTTAAAGCATCAGCATTTTTACCTAATTCCATCGCAATTTCACCTGCTTTTGTGTAGTAAGTTGATTGTAAAGTTTCAACTTCTGTTGCTTCAGCTGCTTTTACGTAGTAAGGCAGTCCTTCTTCCATTTTGTTAGAAGCGACTAAAGCATTTCCTAGCATCCCGTATTTTTGAGCAAGCATTACCTTATCATCTGTATCAAAATCTTCTAATAATTTTACAGCAGATGCATAATCGCCTAATTTATAATATGAACTAGCTGCTTTGAAGCGTGCTAAATTACCAGCGTCAGTATTTCCATATTCATCTACAATTTGTTGTAAACCCTGAAAACTTCCTGCACTTCCATTAAGCGCTACATTGATAGAATCTTGATCGAAAAGACGTTCTGCTTGAACCATTTCTTTGAACGCGTCTTCTGACTTAGGTTCAACGACTAATTTTAAGTAAGCAAAATAACCTAAAACAGCTACAATAATTACGCCTAAACCAATACCAATTGCTTTAGCATATTTTTCAACAAAATATTCGACGTTGAAAGCTGTTCTATCTAATTTTTCTACGAATTGCTCTGTAGCAAATTCTTCTTTTTTATTATTTTTTGCCATTTTAATAATTTACGAGGTTGCAAAAATACAATTTGGAACAAATATATCCAATAAATTTATTTACAAACAACCTTTTAGAATAAATATGCCACAGATAAGTTTAACATTTGTGGACGATTTTCTGTTTGAAATTGTCTGCCATCAGAGTTAACAATTTCAGAACCGATTTTTCCTAGACCAAATTCGTAACGTAAATCGAATAATAATTTAGAAACCTGTACGCCTCCGCCAATTTGCATTCCGACATTAAATTCGTCTTGTTTTGCAGTTGTAAAATCTTTTACAGATAATTTATCATCAAAATAGTAAGAGAAAACTGGACCAGCTTGAATATGTCCGATTCCTAAAAATCTTTTTCCAACATTTACAGGAATATCCATACGTTTTTTAGTAACATCAAAACTTTCTCCTTCAATATTGTATTCATTTTTGAATTGCGTATACAGTAATTCTGGTTGAATGTAAATACCTGCTAAAGAAACACGTGCTAAAGCACCAGCCTGAAAACCTGCTGCAGCTTTACCTTTAAAAATGTTATTTGTTGCATCATTCCAAACTTCTCCTTTATCTGTATTAAAAACAACTCCACCTTTGATACCAAAGTTGATGTTTTGTGCCATTGCAAAATTTGCAGTTAAGCCGATAAATGCAGCTAAAATTAATTTTTTCATAGAATTTTTATTTTTATTGTTTTTTATTGTTTTTCTTTTAATAGAGCTTCTCTCAATTTCTTGAAAAGATTTGACGAATATACAAAATCAATTACATTCGGATTATCAGCCACCAGAATCTCTTCTTTCGTCCCTTCCCATTCTAAGAAACCGTTTTTAAGAAATACGATATGGTCACCGATTTCCATTACCGAGTTCATATCATGTGTATTGATAATTGTAGTAGTATTTAATTCCTTTGTAATATCGTAGATCAATTGATCAATTACCAAAGCTGTTTTTGGATCTAGACCAGAGTTTGGTTCATCAGCAAATAAATATTTTGGATTATTTACAATCGCGCGCGCAATCGCCACACGTTTTTGCATTCCTCCAGATATTTCTGACGGATATTTTTTAAGCGCTGTACGAGCTATTTCTACACGATCTAACACTTCACGCGCACGTTTTTCGGCATCAGCATTTGACATATCCGAAAACATTTGCAATGGAAATTTTACATTTTCTACAATATTCATCGTATCATACAAAGCCGAACCTTGGAAAACTACTCCAATTTCTGAACGTAAACGTTGTTTTTCTTTGTAATCAAACTCGATCATATTATCTCCTTCGTACAAAATTTGACCTGAAGTTGGCGTTAATAATCCAATCAAATTTTTCAAAAAAACAGTTTTTCCAGAACCACTTTGACCAATAATCAAACTAACTTTTCCTTTCTCGAAAGTGACAGAAAAACCTTTCAGTACTTCTACTGCATCAAATGATTTTCTGATATCTTTTACTTCAATCATTAGCTCAAAATTGTTTGTGTTAATATTAAGTTGATCACAATAATTGCTACTGATGTCCATACAACAGCTGTTGTTGCAGAACGACCAACTTCTAACGAACCTCCTTTTACTTTATAACCATAGTATGCCGGAATTGTTGCGATAACAAACGCGAATACCATTGTTTTAAGGAATGTATAGACAAACAATTTTGTTGCCATATTCATTTGTAAACCTGTAATAAAATCGGCTGCCGACCATAGTTTTGTAAAAACTCCAATATAATAACCGCCTAATAATCCAAATCCGATAGAAATCATAACCAATAAAGGATTGAAAAATACACAGGCGATAATTTTTGGTAAAATCAAGAAGTTTGCAGAATTGATTCCCATAACATCTAACGCATCAATTTGTTCGGTAACACGCATGGTTCCGATACTCGAAGCGATATACGAACCTACTTTACCAACTAAAATTAGCGACATAATGGTTGGAGCAAACTCTAATACCAAAACCACTTTGGTTGCATAACCAATGTAGGCATCTGGAACAGGAATAGAAGCTCCCTGAAAGTTTTGCGCCATTTGTATTGCTACAACTGCACCCATAAATGTTGAGATAAAGGTTACAATCCCTAAAGAGTTGACACCTAAATCATATATTTCTCTAACGGTCAATTTCCAGAAAACGCTCAATTTTTGAGGTTTGCTAAATACTTTACCCATAAGCATAAAGTATGACCCTAAATTTTCGATTAGTTTCATTACGACAAAATTAATATTTTTATTGGAAAGGCTTTTTATTTATCTTGCACAATGTGAATTTAGAACATTTAACTTCTTATCTCCCTCATAATGCAGACTTGTATGTAAAAAAGTGGTTAGAAAATCATTTTATAACGTTAAAAATTACAAGAAGACGTGAAACTAAGTTGGGAGATTATCGCAAATTGGTCGAAAATAATCGTCATCAAATTACAGTGAATGGCGACTTAAATCAGTATGCTTTCTTTTTTGTTTTTACACATGAAGTGGCGCATCTCAAAACTTTTGTTCAGTTTGATTCGCGTAAAATAAATCCGCATGGAAAAGAATGGAAAACCATTTTTGGGCATTTATTATTAGAATCTCTTCACATTTATCCCGAAGAATTGCAACCGTATATTCTTCATCATGCCAAACATCCGAAAGCGAGTTTAGGAGCAGATATTAATATCTCAAAATATATTATAGATGATAAAAATCCTGCTCAAATTTATCTTGAAGATTTGGAGGATGGTACAATATTTTCGATAGGAAAAAGAATCTTTAAAAAAGAATCTAAAAGAAAATTAAGGTATCTTTGTTTAGAGTTGAAAACCAAGAAAAAATATTTGATAAACGCAACTGCAACTGTAAATAAACTTTAAAAGACAATCATGAATAATAAAGATAACTACGCTGTTATCCTTGCCAGTGGTACAGGAGTGAGATTATGGCCTTTGAGTACAATTAAAAAACCAAAACAATTTCATGATTTATTAGGAATAGGAAAAACTTTTATTCAATTAACGTATAATCGCCTTAAAAAAGTCGTTCCGCAAGAAAATATTTTCATTGTAACTATTCAAGATTATAAAGAGATTGTAAAAGAACAATTACCAGATTTTGAGGATAAAAATTTTATCATCGAACCAAGAGTCATGAATACCGCAGCTTGTAATTTATTGGCCGCAATGACAATCCAACAATTTAATCCAAATGCAAAATTGATTATTTCTCCTTCAGATCATTTTATTTTTGATGAAGATGAATTTGTAGAAAAAGTAAATCTTGCTTTCGAAGATGCTGATAACGATCGATTGATTACTTTGGGAGTAGCTCCAACGCGACCAGATGTTAATTACAGTTATATTCAGTTCATCGAAAATACAACACCTATAAAAAAAGTAAAATCTTATATCGATAAACCTGATTTAGAATTTGCTGAATCTTTTATAACGAGTGGTGAATTTATTTGGAATACAGGAATCCTTATTTGGTCTGTAGATAGTATTGTAAAAGCTTTTCAACAACATTTACCTTCGATGAAAGAAACTTTGAAAAAATATTTTAATCTTGAACGTTCTTTACAAAATACAGAAACTTTAAAACCTGTTTACACAACGTTAGATGTAACTTCTATCAACAAAGGAATTTTAGAACAAGCAGATAATGTTTATGTCATTCCAACAACTTTTGGCTGGAGTGATATTGGAACTTGGTCTGCAATCAACGAAAAGTATAAATACACAGGTGAAGATCAGGACGAAAATCACAATACATTATTATGCAAACATTTTTCTGGTTACAACGCTAAAAATAATTTTATTTATTCTACACAAGACAAAGCTATTATTATTGATGGATTAGACAATTATGTGGTTATTAATTCGGAGAAAGGATTACTCATTTGTCCTCGAAGCAATGTACAGTTTATAAAAACTTATGTGAGCGATTTGAAATTACAGAAAAACGGAGAAAAATATTGTTAATAAAAAAACTCTTCAAGAATCTTGAAGAGTTTTTTTATGTATTTATAATTTTAATATTTATCGAAGTGTAATCACATTTTGACCAACTTTGTATCCATTTTGGTAAATATCGATTTTATATTCACCTTTTGGAAAGTCATAATCAACCCAGTCAAAATTAACTCTTGAACCAGACATATTATTGTAATTAACTTTTACACGATCAGAATATTCTACAGAAGATCCAGAACGTAAAGTTGTTTCACCTGCATCAGCACCTTTAAATTTTCCTATCTCGCCGCTTGGTTTATAAATAGATACATACAATTCTTTGGTTTCTGAAGTCGCATTCAAGTTTTTATCCAAATCAAAAGATACTCTAACTTTATCAATTCTTCTTGCTCGCGTTGTTTCCACTTCTTTTCCGCTTGATTTTACTCTCAAACCTTTAATCGTATAATTTGAAATCGATAAAGTAGAATTTGTCTCTTTGATTAAATTCTGATGATTTTCTTTTTCAGTACTCAAGTTTGATTCAACCGTTTTTTTCTGCTCATTCAAATGAGAATTTTCCGAAGTTAACTCTGTATTCTTGTTTGTCAGCTTTTTATTTTCGTCTTTCAAGCGAACAATTTCTTCTTTATAAACTTTAATATCTGCTTGTAAAGAGGTTATCAAACGTTTAGCACGCTGCAACTCTCCACTTGTAATTCCTTCTTTATTTAAGATTGATTGAATCTCTTTTTGTTTCTCCAAAATCAATCGATCTTGATAACTTAAAGAAGAATCTTTTTTTACAACTCGAGTTTTAGCATCATCAAAATCTGATCTAATTATACGTAATTCTTGTTTCAGAATTTCTCTAGATCGTTCCAAATCATTGATATCACTTTGCATTTCTATCGAAGATTTTGCATTTGCTTCTTTAGAATATACAATATACCCAATAGCTAATAACAAGGATACTGCTAAAACAGCAATAATAATATTCTTTACGAATTCATTTTTATGTTTAGGGTTTGTAGAGGGCTCGAGATCTTTGTATTCAGTCATTTTAATTATTTCGAGGAAAAATTATTAAATCAAAAATTAAACCAATTTTATAATAATCAATAACTAATGTTAAATTTAACATTTATAAATTGTAATAAAACTTGATAAATAAAGACTTTTTAATCGTTTGTCTCTTTTTTAATGTCTTCAGAATCTTCGTCTAATTTATTTTCGGCTTTTGTTTTTAACTCATCAGCTTTTTCTTCCAATTCTGTTTTTTCTTCTTTAAAAGTTTCTTTCAAATCCGAAACTTTCTCTTTCACAAAAGCACTTGTTTCTTTCATTTGCTTTTCCGCAATATCTTTTACTTCGTTATAATCTTGTTTCGATCTTTCTTTAAAATCTCTAGCGGCTTCTTTCGATTGTTCTTTCAAATCACCCGAAGCATCTTTTATATTATTGATTGTTTTACGCGCAAAATCCGATGCGTCATCTGCAATCAATGTTCCTGCTTTTTTTACAGTTGCCGAAACATCGTCAAATTTATCTCCCGCAACATCAATCGCAGTTTCAGTTTTTCCTAAAATTCTTTTCAAAAAAGTTCTAAGTCCCATAATAATTTATTTTGTTGATTATTTTCAGTTTAAATTTACAGCTTCATTCGCAATTTTAGAATGAATTAATTTAATTTTTTATTTAAAAATATGAATTTCAACTATTTTAAACGATATTATCTCCGAATTTTAATGTTCAGTTTACTAACTATTTTTAGTTGTAATCCGAAGAAAAATCAATCCGAAACACATCAAAATACTTCATCCGAAGAAATATCCTTCAAATATTCGACCAAAAATAAAAACTTTGTCAGCGCACATCGTGGCGGAAGTGGAATACATGGTTTTCCTGAAAATTGTGTCGAAACTTTTGAACATCTTTATCAAAAAGGAATTCAAATTTTTGAGATTGATGTTGCCGAAACAAAGGATAATCAACTTATTTTAATGCACGATAATTCGTTGCAACGAACAAGCACAGGGCGACAAGATGTCAATCAAGTTGACTTAAAAACCATTAAGGAATACTTTTTGGTAGATGATTTTGGACAACAAACGTCATACAAAATTCCGACTTTTGCAGAAGCGCTAAATTGGGGGAAAAGTAAACCGATTTATTTTATGGTTGACATCAAAAAAGGTGTTGATTATCGTGATATTGTGAAGACAATAGAACATGTAAACATGCAAAAACAGGTTGTTTTGGTGACGTATACAGTTGGTCAAGCGAAAAAGTTGCATCAACTTGCGCCAGATATGCTATTGTCTGTTTCGATGCGAAACGAACGCGAATTTAATGAAATGATGAACAGCGGAATTCCGACTGACAAAATGGTTGCCTTTACAGGAACTCGACGCAATGACAAATCATTTTTAAACAAAATTCATGACAAGGATATTTTGGTCATTTTTGGGACGTTAGGAAACTTAGACAAAAGTGTTTCGGCGAGAAATGGACAACTTTACCGCGATTTAGAAAAAGATGGTGTCGACATTTTTGCAACAGACAGAGCAATGGATGTACATCAAACGATTAATAAAAATTAAATGGAAACAATATCACTTAAGGATTCAAATTATTTTTCAAAATTGATGCTAAATTATATCAATCAAGACGAGGATTTGAAAAACTTCTACAACCTATTTCCAACCAAAGAAAACTATATAAAACAAGCGAAAAATAAGCTTGGACATTATAAAAATAGAGCAATTCTTGTTGAACAAATTTCGAAACAATTAGGTCATTTAGATTTATCGGAAAAGCAACAAAATAATCTACAAAAATTAAGAGAAAAGAATACAGTAACAATTACGACTGGACATCAATTAAATTTATTTACAGGTCCAATTTTCTTTTTTTATAAAATTTTGCAAGTTATCAAAGCATGCGAAGAATTGAATAATGAACAAAGTGAAATCAATTTTGTTCCGATGTTTTGGATGGCGACAGAAGATCACGATTTCGAAGAAATTAATCATTTCAAATTTGGAGATCGAATTATTCATTGGGAAAAAGAATTTGGTGGACCAGTTGGTCGTTTATCAACAAACGGTTTACAAAAAGTTTTTGATTCATTTTTGTCATTAATTCCAAATGGAAAAAAGAAAACTGAATTGCAAAATTTGATTGAAGCATCTTATTTATCGAATGATAATTTGACAGACGCAACACGAAAATTGGTTCATTTATTATTCAAAGATCTTGGATTGTTAATGATTGATGGAGATGATAAAGAATTGAAAAAACTAATGATACCGACTTTTGAGGAAGAATTAATTCAGTCAACATCATTCAAAAAAGTAATACCTCAAAATGAGAAATTAGAACAATTGGGTTATTCTATTCAAGTAAATCCTCGTGAGATAAATTTGTTTTATATCAATCAAAATAATTCGCGCGAACGTATTGTTGAACAAAATGGAACGTATTTTGTCAATAACACTTCAATCAAATTTTCGAAAGAAGAAATTATTGCCGATTTACATCAAAATCCAGATAAATTTAGCCCAAATGTGATTTTGAGACCATTGTACCAAGAAACAATTTTACCAAATGTTGCCTATGTTGGCGGCGGTGGCGAAATGGCTTATTGGTTACAACTGAAAGAAATGTTCAATCAATTTGAAGTTGATTTTCCACTTTTAGTTTTGAGAAATTCATTGTTAATCCGAACTGAAAAACAATACGAAAAACAACAAAAATTAGATTTATCAAACGAAGATTTATTTTCGAATAGTTTAGCAATCACAAAAAAACGTTCGATAAATTCGTCAGAAATTGCTCCAAAACTTCCTGAATTAGAAGAAGAATTAAAAAGTATTTTTGATCGTTTGGAACATTTGAGTTCGTTAACAGAATCTTCTTTTGCGGATATGATACAAGCGCAGCGTACAAAACAGTTGAAAGGTTTTGAGAAAATAAAACAACGTTTGGTACATGCAGAAGTGAAAAAAAATGAGGATTTATTGAAGAGAATCGAGCAATTATTAAATGATCTTTCTCAACAAAATGGTTTGCAAGAACGTGTGAAAAATTTTGCTGATTTTGATTACATTAATATTCAGTATTTCATTGATTTTATTGAAGATAGTCTTCGACCTTTTGATTTCGAGTTCATCATAAATACATTGAAAGAGGAACTCTAAACAAAACATAATTTGTATATTTGACCACGAAAATTCATCTAAATGAAAAAAATATTAGCTTTATTGTTATTTGTTGGTGCATCAGCACTTTATGCTCAACAAAAAACGCATACAGTTCAAGCAAAAGAAACCGTTTACGGAATTTCGAAACAATATGGTGTTTCGCAAGAAGAATTGTATAAAGCCAATCCTAAAATTGAAAAAAATGGGATTCATCCAGGTGATTTGATTGTGATTCCAGGTAAAGGAACTACGACAACCAAACCAACTGAGACCAATACACAAACAACTACGTCAAACGTAAAAACTTCAGACGACAATTATCAATATATTACAATTGAGCCGAAAGAAACGGTTTACAATTTGACAAAAAAATATAAAATTTCGGAAGAAACATTGAACTCATTAAACCCTCAAATCAAAGAAAGAGGTTTAGAAGTTGGTGACGTAATCAAGCTTCCAAAAGATGTGACAAACAAAGTTTTTTCTGTTCCAAAAGGAACACATTTAATCAAAAAAGGAGAAACTTTATACACTTTAGCAAAACAATATAATGTAAGTGTTGACGATTTATATGCAGAAAATCCAGCTTTACAAACAGGTGTAAAAGAAGGAATGGTGATTACAATTCCTAAAAAATCTGGTTCTGTTGTGATTGAAGAAAATACGATCAATTATGTTGTTCAGAATGGAGATTCGGCTTACGGAATTTTAGAAAAATACAACACAAATTTAGATGAATTATTGCGTTTAAATCCTGATTTAATAAATGGTTTAAAAGCTGGAATGACACTTAAAATTCCATTGCAAAAAAATGCTAAAATCATCAAATACGGAACTGCAGGAAAGCTGAAACGTGCGAACGACAACGAAATTAATGTTGCGATTATGCTACCTTTTGATGTTGCAAATAATCCGCAATTGAAAAATTCGCAAGCGATGCAATTTTTTACTGGAGCTAAATTGGCGTTGACTCGTTTAGCAAAAAAAGGTAAAAATGTAAATGTAAAAGTGATCGACACGAAAAGCGGAAACTTACAAGATATTTTATCTACAACAGATTTTAGTAAAACGGATGCCGTTATTGGTCCATTGAATACGTCTGATGTCACGGAAGTTGCGAATTTCTTCAGCAATTCTGGAATCGCGGTGATTTCGCCTTATGCAAATGACGATTCGTTAAATTCTTTCAATGATTTATTGATTTCTAATCCAAAAGATGAAGTAATTGCAGATCAAATCATCGAAGAAATTGGGAAAAACTTTGCTGGAGAACAAGTTTATTTATTAACAAATCGTGACGATCAAGAGTTAGCAAGTTATACGAAAAAACAATTAGAAAAACAGTTGAAAGCAAATGTTGTGATTGTAGATAGCGCAGCAAAAATTGTTCAACCACACGACAAAGTAAACGGCGAAGATTATTACACACCAATTATCACAGTTTTAGTTGGTGATGATGATAATTTGGGAAAACAATATTTAGAGAAATTAAAAACATTTAACAAAGACAATATCAAAGCCTTCGGGATAAAATCAGTTTCGGTTTATGATGTTTATAGTGCAGATAATGCGAAAAATATCGATGCGTTCCGCGAATTTGGTTTTGTGTTTAGTACTGCGCGATTAATCAATACAAGAGATACGGAAGTGCAAAGTGTGATCAAAGATTTCAAGGAAGTTTATTGTGAATTTCCGACGCGTTACGAGCAATTAGGCTACGATGTAACGTATGATATTGTGGACAGAATGAATAATAAAGGTGATGTTACCAACAATATTACAACAGAAAATACACGTTTGGCATCGAAGTTTGCATACAAAAAAATAAGCGGAAGTAAAGCTTATACGAACGATGCTAGCCGAATTGTTCGTTTACCTAAAAAATAATTTTATCAAAAATTATATACCAAAAAGCGATGCTAAATTTTAGCATCGCTTTTTTCTTTTTATCAACATTTTGAATTAAAACCTTGTATTGAACGGATTTTTTCTAAATTTGACTATGCACAAACTTAAAGACAATTTACTCGTAAAAGTTATTCTAGCCATTGTACTCGGAATTTCACTCGGCGGAATAATACCAGAAGCTATTGGTCGTATTTTTATGACTTTCAATGATTTTTTTAGCGAATTACTTAACTTTTTAATCCCATTAATCATTGTTGGATTAATCGTTCCATCAATTGGAAGATTAGGACAAACAGCCGGAAAATTATTATTAGCAACCGTTTTAATTGCTTACGGATCAACCATTTTTTCAGGATTACTAGGCTACTCAGCGAGTATGTCTATTTTTCCACAATTATTAGAACATCAAACTGGGCAAATTAATTTAGCAGAAAAAGCCAAAGAATTTACACCATACTTTTCGATAGAGTTTCCTCCGTTATTTGATGTAATGCCAGCTTTGGTATTTTCATTTCTTTTCGGAATTGGATTATCACGATTAAAAGATTCGACTTTTGGAAAATTTGCAGATGATTTCGAAGAAATTATTACGTATTTAATTCAAAATTTAATCATTCCATTATTACCAATTTTCATTTTCGGAATCTTCTTGAACATGTCATATTCAGGACAAGTTGTAACAATTATGAACGTATTCCTTAAAATAATTGGTGTAATTTTCGTGCTTCATGTTTTCTTATTAGTGCTTCAATTTACAATTGCTGGAATTATTACAAAAAAAAATCCATTTACCATGATGAAATTGATGTTACCAGCTTATTTCACAGCATTAGGAACACAATCTTCTGCTGCAACAATACCTATAACAATTGCGCAAGTAAAGAAAATTGGTGTTCGTGACGAAATTGCTAATTTCGCTGTGCCGTTGTGTGCGACAATTCATTTATCTGGTTCGATGTTAAAAATCGTTTGTTGTTGTTTAGCATTGATGTTAATCCAAGGAATAGAAATTGATTTTGTTCAATTTTTAGGATTTATCATGATGCTTGGAATTGCAATGGTTGCAGCGCCTGGAGTTCCTGGTGGAGCGATTATGGCAGCAATTGGTATTATTGCGTCGATGTTAGGATTTAATGCAGAAAATCAAGCGTTGATGATTGCACTTTATATCGCAATGGATAGTTTCGGGACAGCAGGAAATGTGACTGGTGACGGTGCCATCGCTGTAACATTGAATAAATTATTTAAAAAAGAAGTTCAATAAAAATATAATTTTAACCCAATAAAAAAAGAGTTCCAAAAATTATTTCGGAACTCTTTTTCGTTTGAAAATATTTAAAATAAATGAAGAATGTTTATTGTAATCCAATTCCTCCTCCTTGGTTTTCTGTTTTATTCTGTTGAGCTTCGGCTCTTGATTTTACCTTACCACCGAAGTTGTAATTAAATCCTAAATAAAATGTTCTTGATTCCCATTTGAATTTTGCAAAACCTTCGTATGGATTATCCATATTAACACGTGCTTTCATTGTATTGAAAATATCATTTACACGAGCTGAAAATGATGCTTTTCCTTGCATAAAACTATATTTTATTCCTAAGTCCATACGCCACATATCTAACATTTCTCCTTGTAAAAATTTATTTTTACCTCTGAAGAATCCAAATTGTTGTAAACTTAATTGTTTTGTTAATGTATAAGTATTATTCATTCTCAATGACAATGTATTCGCTGTAATTTTCTTAACAACAGGATTATTATTTTCATCCTCTATAACACTTTGCATTTCTGATGAAGTAAAATCTCCGGCAAGATAAGTACTCATCCATTTAGTTAATTTATAGTTCCAACTTGCTTCAACTCCATAACTATTCACTTTATCATAGTTCATATTATATTGTATAAAAGCTGATTCTACTTCTGGATCTTTTTTGAAAGTCTGAATAATATTATCAGTTACATGACGGTAAAATAAATTTCCTGAAATTGATCCTTTTTTCAATTGTTTCAAATACCCTAATTCAATTGAGTTTGTATATTCTGGATTAAGTTCTGGATTACCTTTACTTGACATTAAAGCTGTCGTAAACTGAGGTACAGGTGTTAACTGATACATTCCTGGACGATTAATTCGTCGGCTATAGTTTAATGATAATTGCGCTTTTTCAGTCAAATCATACGTTAAGAAAGCCGAAGGAAATAAATCTGTATAATCTTTTTTCAGAGTTCCTGCTTCATTTGGTGAATAAAACCAATCTGCATTATCTTCAACACGCTCTAAACGTAATCCAACTTGAGCTCCAAACTTATTAAATTTCTGTTTGTAATTTGTATAAGCAGAATAAAACGAACGATCGAACTGAAAATCTACTGACGGATTGTATATATTTCCATTAAGAGGATTTGTTAATTCTTTAGTAGAATCCATATCATTATCATTAGACTCTTTACGATATTGAATTCCTGCTTCTAACTTTCCTGCATTTTCAATTTGATTGGTATAATCTAAATTAATACGAGTTGTTTGCGTTTTATCGTAACGATATTCTTGATAAAACTCGTCTTTTGGAAATGTATTTAAGTAATCTCTATCATCATCCTCTTTATTAATCGAATAAAATGCATCTAAAACAAGATTGTGATCTTTTTTATTGAAATCTAATTTATAATTCAAACTATAATCAGAACTTCTCGAATCTGACCAAATATCATTTCTATTTAATTTATTAAAATTAGTTTTTAAAACATTTGTATTGATTAAAGCAGCATGATCTCCATCCCACTGATTAGTATAAATCGTTAAAGCATTTTTATCATTGATAAACCAATCGAATCCTGCTTTATATGATAAATTTCTATTTTTTGTATTTTGAATATCAAATAATTGATCAATTTGATCATCATAATTACGACCAATACCATTTTGTTTTGATGGACGATCAGCGTAATTAATATTTCCAAATAAATTGAATTTCCCTACATTCACATTTGTATTCAATGATGTATTAAAACGGCTTTTCTTCCCTTGTTCATAACCTGCAATTAACCCAATATTATAACCTTTCTTAGTTCCTTTAACCAAAACAATATTGATGATTCCAGAGTTTCCATCCGCTTCATATTTTGCTGAAGGATTGGTAATAATTTCAATTCGTTGAATTTGATTCGAAGGAATTTGCTTTAACAATTGCGCTGCTGACTGAGAAGAAGGTTTACCATCTACAAAAACTTTTACATTCTCGTTTCCTCTTAATGACAATGCTCCTGTTTGTTGATCCACATTTACAGACGGAATATTATTCAGAACAGAAGCAGCATCAGATCCAGCAGATACCAAATCGTTCCCAACTTCAACAATACGTTTATCAATTTCATTACGATATTGAGAAGTTTGCGCACGAACAAATGCACCTTTCAGTTCTACGGTTTCCGCTTTTTCTACTTGTAAAATGATGTTACCTAAATTTAATTCACCTCCTTTTACCTCTGCAGTTGTTACAGATTGTTGATAACCAAATTCTGTAATCACCAAACGATAATTTCCGTCTTCCAAATCTGGAATCTCAAATGTTCCGTCTTCATTTGCATACACTTCATCGAATAATTCTTTTGAATCTGCTTTATAAATCTGAATTGCAGCCATACCAACCGCTTCATTTTTTGCATTTTCAATCTTTCCTTTCACAGGATGTTGTTCCTGTGAGAATCCGTAAATAGAGCAAACGGAGAAAAGAATAGCTAAAGTAAATTTGTTTAATCTCATAGTTAATATTTTTTAATAGTACTATGTTTTACATAATACATAATAAGAGTTGTCCGTACTTTTTCCTAATTAGACGTTTTAAAAAATGTTTTGTTACAAAATATTTAAACTTTTTTCAAATTTTTCAAGTACTATGTTTTACATAATACGTAAACCTAATCGTTGGATGATTTTACTAATAAGACGCAACAACTTTCAAAATGTTACAAGAATTTTTAATTTTTTTTAAAAATTTTTTTCCTCGACTGAAAAACTTACATTTATCATTCAATTAATATTAATCAAAAAATTGCTAAAACATTGAGTTCAATTGTCATATTAGGTGCAGGAAATGTTGCGTTTCACTTAACTCGTGCATTAATCGAAAACACTTGCAATGTTCGACAAATTTTCAATAGAACATTAGAACATGCTAGAGAAATCGGAGAAGCAAATAGAATTTCGTATACTGATAAAATTTCTGAAATAGAAAAAGCAGACATTTATATTATTGCAAGTGCCGATTCTGGAATCGAAGAATTCTCTCATTATATTCCGTATGATGATGTTTTGGTTGTTCATACTTCTGGATCCTCTCCAATGTCTGTTCTGAAAGGCGATTACCGAAAAGGCGTTTTTTATCCATTGCAAACTTTTTCGAAAGAAAGAACAATGCGTTATGATAATATTCCATTTTTCATCGAAGCAGAAAATCCTGAAGATTTGAAAAAATTGAATGAATTAGGAAATCGTATTTCAAACGAAGTTCACGAACTAAATTTTGCAAGTAGAATGCAAGTACATATGACAGGTGTTTGGGCAAATAATTTTGTCAATCATTTATATTATATCGCTGGAAATATTTGTGAACAAAACAATGTTCCGTTCGATGTTTTGTTGCCTCTTATACAAGAAACAGCAAATAAAGTAATCGAAATGAGTCCTAAAGATGCGCAAACTGGTCCAGCAAAACGTGGAGATCAAGTCATTGTTGATCGTCATTTAGAGGCCTTACAAGATGATTCGAGATTATTACAGATTTACCAAATATTGACAGATTCAATCAAACGAGTTTACGAAAAATGATAAGTTATAAAGAAAAACTAAATAACATTAAAACCGTTATTTTAGATGTAGATGGAGTTTTGACAGATGGAAATTTAATTTTATTACCAACTGGCGAAATGGTGAGAACAATGAATACGCGTGATGGTTATGCGATGCAATTAGCCATCAAACAAGGAATTCGTATTGCGGTGATTACAGGCGGAAGAGATGAAGCTGTTGTAAATCGTTTAAAATATTTAGGCTTAACTGATATTTATGTAAACAAACGTGATAAAGTAGAAGCTTTCGAAGATTTACTTTTTTCTTATGGATTAGATCCTGATGAAATTGCTTATATGGGCGATGATTATCCAGATTTAGCTGTGATGAATTTAGTTGGATTATCAGCTTGTCCTAACGATGCTTGTATGGATGTACGCAAAGCGTCGGAATATATTTCGCCAGAAAATGGAGGGAAAGGTTGCGTTCGCGATTTATTAGAACAAATTTTGAAAGTTCAAAACAAGTGGTATAATGCAGAAGAAATTGCTTCTGTATAAAAGAATTTGAAATGTTATTAACAGAAAAACTAAAAGATACCAATATCATTTTGGCATCACAATCGCCAAGAAGAAAAGAACTTTTAGCTGGATTAGGATTGCAATTTTCGACAATTTCATTGGATATTGACGAAACATTTGATCGCAACGAATTCAAGAAAGAACAAATCACCGAATATCTTTCCGCTAAAAAAGCAAAAGCTTATACAGATATTCAACCAAATGATTTGATTATTACGTCGGATACAACTGTTTGGGTGGATGATGATTCGTTAGAAAAAGCTTCGAATAGAGAAGAAGCGTACGAAATGATTAAAAAATTAAGCGGAAAAACACATTCTGTTTATACATCAGTTACAATTCGTTCTTTAGAAAAAGAAGTTACTTTTTCAGACGAAACGCAAGTTACTTTCGCAGATTTAACAGATGAAGAAATTTATTTCTACATTGATAATTACAAACCTTTCGATAAAGCGGGCGCTTATGGAGTTCAGGAATGGATTGGTTACATTGGTGTGGAGAATATGAATGGAAGTTATTTCAATGTAATGGGACTTCCAACGCACAAACTATATAAAGAATTAGTAAAATTCTAAACATATAATCCAGCTCCGGCTGGATTTTTTTATTATTTGTCGTATTGAACTTGTTTCAATATCGCATCAAGAAACAGAAAAAAATTAAGCAAACTCAAAATAGCACTAAAGTAAAAATCATTCTGATGAAAAGAGGAATCTAAGATTTTTCATTTCTCTAATGCTACATTCAAAATGACAAAAAACTTACATCATTTCACTTTCTTCCGAAACTTTATTAATTATCGTATTTTTGTTTTTCTAAAAAATCAATTTTATGAAGGTCGGTTTATATTTTGGATCATTCAATCCTATTCATGTCGGACATTTAATTATTGCCAATCATTTTCAACAATTCACCGATTTGGATCAGGTTTGGTTTGTGGTTTCGCCTCAAAATCCATTGAAGAAAAAAAGTTCTTTAGCAAATGAATATGATCGATTAGAAATGGTAGAATTAGCGATTAAAGATTATCCTAATCTTCGTGCTTCTAACATCGAATTTACGTTACCAAAACCTTCTTACACGATTGATACATTAATTCATCTAAACGAAAAATTTCCTGAGCATGACTTTGCGTTGATTATGGGTTCTGATAATTTAGATGGAATTTCAAAATGGAAAAACGCTGAGATTTTAATGCGCGATTATCAAATGTATGTTTATCCGCGTCCTGGTTATTCGCAAGAAGAAAATTTGGATAATGTCGAAATGGTTGAAGCGCCTTTGATGGAAATTTCTTCTACATTTATCAGAAATGCAATCAAATATGGAAAAAATATAAAACCTATGTTACCTCCAAAAGTTTGGGAATATTTGGATGGAAGTAATTTGTATGGATAAATTTAATGTGAGAATTTGAAGGTTATGGATTGGGAAAATTTTATAGAATATGAATCATTAATAATTCAAAAACAATTTGCTGGAGAAATTCGATTTGGTCCAACTTTTTTCTCGCTTAATTCTAATCCAGAAATTAAAGAATTGAATAATAAAATCTTTGGAGATTGGTTTTATAAACACAATTCGATGATATATTTACAACAATGGAATTCTACTAAAAATCCAGATATAAATCTTATTTCAATAAATATATTTACACTTGAATATAAAATTGTATTAGAAAATATAAAATCTGTTTTTGGGGAAATGAGATGCAGAAATAATCAATTATATTTTGTAGATAAATACAATAAAAAAGAATATTTAATCACAGAATCATGACAAAACAAGCTACTATAAATAATTTAGACGAATTGGTTCCTTTATTTGATGCATATCGTCAATTTTATGATAAGAAATCTGATGTAAAAGCAGCAGAAGAATTTCTAAGAGCCAGAATTGTAAATGATGAATCGGTTATCTTTTTAGCCTATAATAAAGACGAAAAAGCCGTTGGTTTTGTACAATTGTTTCCTTCATTTTCATCTACTCGAATGAAACGTTTTTGGATTTTGAATGATTTATTTGTTTCGCCAGAATTTCGCGGACAAGGTTTTGCAAGAGAATTGATTGAAGAAGCAAAAAGTTTATGCCGTAAAACTGATGCTTGCGCGATGCTGTTAGAAACCAGTGTTACGAATGATATTGGAAATTCATTATATCCAAGTGCTGGATTTCAATTGCGTGATGATGCAAATTTTTATGAATGGGAAGTTTAACCAAATTGACGTTTTAATTCGTAGATAATATCTTCTAAACCATTTAGTTTTATTTCGTAAACGGTGGATAATAAAACGCCTAATTTTCCTTTCGGAAAACCACCTTTACCAACAAACCATTCCAAATAAGAAACAGGTAAATCGCACAACAATCGCCCTTCGTATTTACCGAAAGACATTTTTGTTGTGACAATTTCTTTTAATATTTCGGGACGAAATCCTTCCATTATTTTACTACAGTTCCTTTGTACGTCGACATTCCATCTTTGAAATTCTTCGCATTTTTGAAACCTTTTTCTTGCATTTTTTCTGTTGCTAATTTTGCTCTAACACCAGATTTGCAATAAATGAAATAATTCTTTTTTGTATCTAATTTCTGAATCTCTTCTTCGAAATTTGGATTTTTTACATCAATGTTTACCGCTCCAGGAACATGACCTTCAGCAAATTCTTCAGGTGTACGAACGTCTAACAAAACATTCTTTTTGTTCTTGAAATTGATTTCATTTACATTATCTAATGTCGAAGTTACTTCTTCTATTCTCGCTTCTTTTCCTTCTGAACTTGACGAATTGCTTGCACAAGAACCTAAAAAAAGTGTTCCTGCAATCATTGCAACTCCTAAAATTTTATTTACCATTATATTGATTCATTGTATTACCTAATCCTTGAAAAATAAACGACAAAACTGCATCAGCAGCCAAATTCAATCGTTCATTCATTTTTTCATTTTCTTCTGCCGACCAATCGCCTAACACATAATCCACTTGTTTACCTTCCGAAAATTCGTTTCCTACACCAAAGCGTAATCGCGCATAATTTTGTCCGCCAACTTTATTTTGAATATCCTTCAAACCATTGTGTCCACCATCGCTACCTTTTCCACGCATACGAATTGTTCCGAAAGGCAAGTTCAAATCATCTGTAATGACAAAAATATTTTCTAACGAAATATTTTCTTTTTTCATCCAAAAACGAACCGCATCTCCACTCAAATTCATGTATGTATTTGGTTTTAACAACGTAACTGGACGCGCTTTATATTTAAACTGTGCTACTTCACCAAAATTTGATGGTGAAAATTTAGCATCAACTTTTTTAGCAACTTCTTCAACAACCTTGAAACCAATATTATGACGAGTATTTTCGTATTGAGCACCAATATTACCAAGCCCAATAATCAGATATTTTTGCATGAAACAAAATTACATCTTTTTGCAATGATTAGAAATAAATATTTACCTTTGCTTTAAAGTCTACTGAATTGGTATAGATTTTGTAAATACATGAAATCGATAAAAAATTATCATGAGAAAAATAATTAGCGTTTTAATATTATTTGTTGGAATTAATGCATTTTCGCAAAAAATTCCGTCAGTGATGAAAACTGAATTTCCCGCAACAGCTTTGCAAGATAGCGTAGTTGATTTAGAAGGAAATTCGGCAACCATAGAAAAAGTTTTTTCAAACTATAAAGGAAAAATTGTCTTGTTGGATTTATGGGCAACTTGGTGTGGAGATTGTATCAAAAACATGCCTGCTTTGAAATCTTTGCACGAAAAAAATCCTGACGTAACCTTTGTTTACCTTTCAATGGACAAGAATGAGGAAGCTTGGAAAAATGGTATTAAAAAATATCAGATTGAAGGTCAACACTTTTACTTAGGAAACAACTGGAAAGGCAATTTTGGCACAGGGATTGATTTAAATTGGATACCAAGATATTTGGTTCTTGATCAAAATGGAAAAATTGCAGATTATTACAGCGTAAAAGCTGATGATCCTAAAGTTCAAGAAACAATTGATCGTTTAAGAAATAAGAAATAAATAGTTTATAGTTTACCAACCAAATGGTGATTGAAATTAAAAAATCAATCACCATTTTCTTTTATTAATCATTAGAAATCAATATCTTTCATAGAATAAAAATAAATATTCTATAATTTTTTATAGATCATTTTTTGTATCAAACTTTTAGTTATTATTGCATTGATTTTAATACCCTTTTTATTTATATGAAAATATGCTTCGTAATGTATCCTTGGGACAAGGTTGAACCAGGAAAAGACACCACTATGCGAATTATTAAAGAATGCGTAGATCGTGGATTTGAAGTATCCTATTTAACAAAAAAAGATATCTCTATTGCCAAAGGCAAAGTTGTAGGAAACTGCAAAAAGATGATAACTACAGAAACAAATGATTGTGTTGAGTTTTATCACACCATGAAATTTGAAAGTAGTATAAAAGATTTGACCGAATTTGATATAATTTTTATGAGAGCCGATCCACCAATTGATCCGCTTTTGTTGAATATGTTAGAATTAATCGAAGATAAAGTTTTCTTCGTGAATAAAATTTCGGGATTACGTAAAGCAAATAATAAAATATACGCCGCATCTTTTGATGATGGTCTAGAAACAATTGTTCCTCAAACACTTATTACAAAAGATATTGATTTGATAAAATCGTTTGTAGAAGAAAATAATTTCGAGAAATTTATCATCAAACCTTTAGACGGAATGGGTGGTAAAGGTGTTATACTTTTCGAACGAAAAAATATTGGTAACTTAAGCTCGATTTGCGATTTTTATATCAATCATACCGGATATTCTCAGCCTATTATTTGTCAAAATTATATAGAAGGTGCAGAAAAAGGTGATGTTCGCGCTATTGTGATTAATGGTGAACCGATTGGTGCAATTATGCGTGTTCCTGCAGAAGGTGACCACCGTTCTAATATTTCGGCTGGTGGTTCTGCGATTAGACACGAAATGAGTGAACATGAGTTAGATTTATGCCGTAAAATAGGAAAACAATTAAATGAAGATGGAATTTATTTTTGTGGTATCGATTTGATTAACGGAAAAATGGTTGAGCTAAATGTCGTAAGTCCTGGAGGAATTGTTCCTCACAATAATGTAAACAATAACAACGAAATTCAGAAACAAATCGTGTCGATGTTATTGGAGAAATATAAAGAATTTAAAGCATGAAATCCATAAGTATACAGCAAATTTTAGATAATATTGAGAACGAAATTGTATTTGAAGCTTATGCAGAAGACGAATCATTCAAAATAAAAATCGACGAATACATTCCTTACGTTTGTGCTGCCATTCATGATGGTGGACAAATGCGCGAAGATATTCGCGAAAAATGTTTATTAAGCAATTATGAACGTTGGTACGAGGAAGATCCGCATACAGCTGAGTTTGTAGAAACTTTTCCAATCTTAATTCAAGGTTGTGATTCTCGATTTGAATACGATCTAAATCGTGGTCCAGAAACTGCTGTGTACGAAGAAGCTTGGGGAAAACAGGTTTGGAAAGAGCCTTTGTCGGTTTCTCAAAAACAAAAAAGTATTGCAAAACATCATGCTTTTTATGAGGTTTTGGAAGCTTTAATCAACAAGCTTGAAACTAAATTTAAGTCGTGTTTGGTTTATGATATTCACTCATACAATTGGAAACGTTGGGATCGTCCGGTTCCAGTGTTCAACATTGGTGCGGAGCGAGTTGATAACGAACGTTACGGAAATTATGTAGAAAGTTGGCGCGATGAATTAGCGAATATTGAGTTAGAAAATATTCACAATTATTCAGCGATTAACGATGTATTTTATGGACGCGGATATTTGTTAGAATTTGTTACAAATCGATTCAAAAATACATTGGTTTTAGCGACAGAAGTTTCAAAAATTTATTGCGATGAATTGACAGGAGAATCTTTTCCAGAGATTATTAACCAAATAAAAGAAGGTTTCAAATCGGCGATTCTTAACCACGCTTACGAGTTTGTAAAAACGGAAACGACATACAAAGTAGGTTCTAAGCAAGTGAATATTTTGCACAATGAATTAGAATCTGATTTGGTCAAAATTGATAAACAATTGTATCAATTGGTTCAGAATTTTGAATTGTTAAGTGTTATCAATCCGATTAATTTAGAATTTGAAAAGAAGAAATTCTTAGCTTCAAAATATACATACGAGCCACAATTTAAGTACAATCCGCTTAACATTGATCCATTCGAATTTAAACGAAAATTATCGAATATTAAAGTCGAGAAAATCAATGATATTAGTATTCAAAATATGTATGTTAACACGATTAACGCTTATTTTGATAAGGTCGATTTATTAGCCAATCTTGGTACGGATAAATTTTTATACAATTCGTTGCGTTACTTTGGCGAACCATCCAAAAAAGATATCGAAAACGCGAACTTTATCCTTTATTGTCCTGAATTTAGAATGGATAAACAAGGAAATTATACAGAGGAAGAAGTGGTTAATCTTTTTAGAAATGCTACGAATGATTATGGTTTCAAATTTGACATCGAAGTTTCGGATGATATCGCATCAAAAGCACTTGTAATCAATAGCAAGAGAAAAGTTGTGATTAAACGTGGCGTTAAGTTTGACAAACGTTTTACAAATGGTTTAATTGAGCACGAAATTGGAGTTCACATGGTAACAACGATGAACGCGTTGGATCAACCATTAAAAATCTTTAGTATTGGTTTACCTGTAAATACATTAACGCAAGAAGGTTTAGCGATTTTAAGTGAATATTATTCTGATTCTATTAATCATAGCCGACTAAGAGAACTTGGTTTACGCGTTATGGCAGTTCATATGTTGACAAATGGAAAATCATTCAACGAAACATTTATGACCTTGATGGAAGAATACAAAATGCAACCAGAAGATGCATTTTATCTGACAACTCGCGTTTATCGTGGTGGTGGTTTTACAAAAGATGCACTTTACTTGAAAGGTTTGAAAACAATTTTGAATTATGTTGATCAAGGGCGTTCTTTGGATAATTTATTGATTGGAAAAACTTCAGTTGAATACATTGATACAATTGACGAATTAGTTGAGCGTAAAATGATTAATAAACCGAAATATCATACCAAAATTTTCAAAAAACATCTTGAAAATCCAGAAATCAACCCGATTTTACAATATATTTTTAACGGAATAAAAGATTAAAAAATAAAAACCCACTCAAATTTGAGTGGGTTTTGTGTTATTATGAACTAATATTTAATCTTTTTTCTCAATTCTTTTATCAAAATAGAATAATACAATTCCTAATGCAATAATACCTAAACCAAATAAACTTTCTTTTGGTTTTTGCATCAAAACGAAATAACAGATATATAAACTAAATGCTAAAAATATAGCAGGTAAGACATAAAAGAATTTACTTTTGATAATAGTTAATTGATCTTGTTTGATAAAGAAAGCTGTACAAACTGCTAATGTTGCTAATATTTGTAAAACAAACGATGTATAGGTAAAAATCACTTCAAAATCTCCTGAAAAAATTAGCAAAATACTAATTGCTGTATGCACCCAAATTGCACGAACTGGAATTCTATTTTTGTTCTCTTTCGCCATAAAATTCCACAATTTATTTTCGCGCGCTGTGGCTTGCGTCAAACGAGAACCAATCCACAAATAACCGCTAATCGTCGCAATTAATTGTAAAGCAATAAAGCAACTCACCCATTTTACATTATTTCCAAGCAGATTACCGAACGAAATATTTGCAACATTTTCTTGTCCAGCCAAAGTTCCTGCTGATGCATGTTTCAAGAAAACATAATTTAGCAAAACATAAGAAATCGTGACAAAAATAACGCCTATAAATAGTGCTTTTGGTAAGTTTTGTTTTGGTTGCTCAATTTCTTCTACGATGTATGAAGCCGAATTCCAACCTGTATAAGCAAAAGTAACATAAACCAAAGACGTCGCAAATGCAGGAAGTAACAATTCATTTTTCCAAGTCGAATCAAAAACTACCGCATTTGGCTCAACTGCTGGAGCAAAATAAAAACCTAAAACAATTAAAACAACAATAAATACAACTTTTAGAATAGTAAAAATATTCTGAAATTTACTACTCAAATTTAGACTGAATGATTGAAAAACGGCAACAATCAAAATCATGGCTATTGCAAATTCTTTTCCTAAATCAAACCCGAAAACATTCAAGTATTTTCCCATTGCCAAAGCCGCTAAAGAAATCGGCGCTGAGAAACCAACGAATAAAGAAATCCAACTTGATAAATAACCAAAAACGGGATGAAATGTCCGAGATAAATAAATATAATCTCCTCCTGATTGTTTAAATTTTGAAGCTAATTCCGAATAAATAAATGCGCCAATCAACGCTAACAATCCTCCTATTGACCACAATAATAAGATAGAAGTTGTATTTTTTAAATCAGAAATTTGATAACCCAAACTGGTAAAAACACCTGTTCCGATCATATTCGAAATCACTAAAGCTGCTGCGGTTTTCCAACCAATTTTTGAATGTGCCATACACAAAAAAGTGCCAATTGAATGTTTGAATTTACATTAAAATTGACACTTAGAATATTTTATTATTGATTAAAATTTAAAACTTGCACGCGCAAAATAATACGCTCCTGTCATCCCCATTTGCACCGGTGCATACGGAAAAACTCCATAATAAGAATTTTCGTAAACTTGCTTGTCTGGGAAAACATCAAACAAATTATTTGCACCAATTGTAAAGTTGAAATTCTTTGTAATCTCATAACCAATCGAAGCATCCGTCACCACTTTTCCCGTGTGTTCTTGGATACTTCCCCAAGGATATCCATCTTTTGTCACTTTTCCGAAATACGTGTTACGCACCATAAAATTGAATCCAGAAATTGCATAATTCAATCCTAAAGTTGCTTTTGTTTTTGGACTTAACGATTCGATAATATTGACTTGATCAGGACCAAAAAATTCATCCGTAGGAATTGTCAAAGCTGTTGGAAAATGATAACCGACAATCTTTGTTTCATTGATATTTCCTGATAAACTTGCATTCAATTTTCCTTGACCTAAACGAGTATCATAGGAAATTACTAAATCCAAACCTTTGGTTTCAGTATCAATTGCATTCGTAAAAATACGTGCTGTCGCAACATTATATTTTTCTAAAGCAGGATCTGTAATATCAGAAGTCAAAACAATTCTGTCATCAACTTTTATAAAATATCCATCCAATGTGATGAATAATTTTGAAGTCGGACGAAATGTTAAACCTAAACTTGCATTGATTGATTTTTCTTCTTTCAATTTATCCAAACCAATTTCTTTCGACAATTCAGACTCATTTCGGATAATTCCTTTTGTTACCAAAACTTGATCTCCATTATCATTCAAGAATAAATCGGTATATGAATTACTAAAATATTTTTGTTGCAAAGAAGGCGCTCTAAATCCTGTCGAAATTGCTCCACGAACCGAATATCCTTTTGCGTATTCATATCGCATCGCTAATTTTCCGTTGATTGTACTTCCAAAATCTGAGTAATTTTCGAATCGTCCAGCTAAATCAGCCGTAAAATCTCCAAATTTCAATTCTCCATCTACATAAGCCACAACTGAATGACGATCACCTTTTACAGCATTTAATGGAGAAAATCCTACAAAAGATTCAGATCCAGAACCTGTGTAAGAAGCTTCATCTCCTGCTTCGATTTTATATTGTTCAAAACGATATTCTCCTCCAAACGCTAAGCTAACATTTTGATTGATTCGTTTCGAAAAATCTAAATTGACTGTATTTTGTAAAAATTGATGTTTCCCTGCATAAAAATCGGTTGGAGAATTTAAACCTAATGATTGATTAATTGAATTTTCTAAATCATATTTGAATGAATTTAAACCAAAAGTATTACTCAAGTCAACTTTCCATCCATCATATGAATAACGTAATCCTGTCGAATTTGAATAATCATTTACATTAGATTTTAACGTTGCTTGAAAACCATTTGGATAAATTTTTAACGCATCTTCAGACAATTCACTTGGCAATCTTCTAAAACCAAATCCATTACCTTGGCGCAACGAAACTCCTCCAAATGAATAAAAATCTAATCGATCATTAATCGCCGTTTCAGCATTTACAAAAAATTGTTGATTCTTGATTGCCGCATCTCCAATTTGAAATCTAAAATCTTTTCTCGAAAGCCCTAAAGCAGCAATTTTAGCGTCATCCGCAGCTCTTGCAGCATCTGGATCATCTGCAAAATCGTAGGCGAAATTATCTCCAAAAATATCTAAATTATGATCTTTCGAACGATTCGTTTTCTTGCGCTCACTTACAACTGCCGAAAAAACAATCGAACCCGATTGTCCTAATTTCGTTCCATAACTGCCGTTAAAATTGTACGTTTCTCCATCATTTCGAGAAGTCTGACCATACGTCAAAGACGCGTCACCACCTGGTTTAGATTTCAAAACAATATTTACAACTCCCGCAATCGCATCAGAACCATATTGTGCAGCCGCACCATCACGTAAAACTTCAATTTTATCAATTGCTGAAATCGGAATTGCACCTAAATCTGTTCCTACAGAACCATTCCCTACCGTATTTTGGTAATTCACTAAGGATGTTGTGTGACGTCGTTTTCCATTAATCAAAACCAAAACCTGATCTGGTCCCATTCCACGCAACGTCACAGGATCAATATGCTCCGTTCCATCGGCAGATGATTGACGAACCGAATTAAAAGAAGGAATAACCACATTCAAAATATCATTCACACTCAATTGAGGAGAAGACGTTTTCAATTTCTCAACATCGATAATATCGACAGGAACCGACGAATTAACCACCGTTCTTTCTGATGTACGACCACCAATTAAAATAACTTCGTTAAGATTTGTTTCCTCTTTTTCAACTTCTTGAGCGAAAAGTGTAGATGCGCAAATAAATGCGAATGAAGCAAGTAAAAATTTGTTTCTTTTCATTTTTAATTTTCATAAAACTTTCAAGAAACCAACAGATAAAAGTGAAATACTTTTACTCATCTTTCCCTCTAATAGGTTGGATTTAGCACCTTAGATTATAAGTCATCTGGTTGCTAAGGTTTCACAGGGCCAATCCCTCCACCTTTCTTGATAAGTTATGCAAAGGTAATGTTAAAAAATGAAAATGCAAATAATACTCTATCAATTTTATAGAGTTATTTAATTAACAATGAAATATCTAATTCTTGACTTTCATCTAAATTCATCATTGCATTGATTCGTTTAAAGGATTTAAAATTAACTAGATCTGAAACTTTTATATTTTTCTGAATGATTTCGCCTGATTGCAACAAAGCTTCTCGCATTGTTCCTTTCAACAAAAAACTTCGTGGCGTGATCCATTTAGAACCATCAAAAAAAACAATATTCGAATAAATACAATCGGTAATATAATTCGATTTTACCAAGACCAAATCATCTGTTTTTGATTCTTTCAAATACTCATCAAAAAACCAACGATCCAAATATTTGTAGGAATAATCAATTTTATTTTCGATTTCAAAAAGTTGAATACTTTCAATTGGTTTGATTTGATACGGTTGAAATTCTACCGATTGAATTTCACGATCATAAACAATTCTAACTTTATATTTTTCGTCCGTTAAGTCTGTCGGAAACTTAATAATTTCGTCCAATAAAATCGGATTGATTTCAGTAAAATTATCATTTCTTGTTCGAGCAAATCTCGCTTGATGAAATTCTAAATTTCGAAGTTGTTTGTTTACACAACAAATCGATTCAATAAATTGGAACATATACTTTCTGAATTAATTCTTCGTACTCTGCTTTTGCCTTACTTTTTGCTGTTATTCCTCCTCCACTCTTGAAAAATAATTCACCTTGATTATTTTCGATGAAACGAATCATCACAGCACTATCAAGATTTTCGCCATCAAAAACACCAAAAACTCCTGTATAAAAATTTCGATGATACTTCTCGGCTTCTAAAATAATTTCAACGGTTTTCTTTTTGGGCGCACCGCAAATAGAACCAGCAGGTAAAAGTTGATCGAAAATCGTTCCTAAATTTTGACTATAATCATCATTCAAATCGCCTTTTATCTCAGAACTTACTTGCAAAAGTGTTGCATCATTTGTCTTCACCTCATCCATGTAGCGATAATTTATCACCTCAACATTTTCGGAAACAAGACTCAAATCATTTCTGATTAAATCGACAATTGTTGCATGTTCGGCAGCTTCTTTTTCATCATTCAAAATAAGTTGCTTCGCATTTAGAATCGAGGCATCAATGGTTCCTTTCATTGGATTTGAAAAGATTTTTTGATCTTCAATTTTCACAAAACGTTCGGGAGAAAAACAAACAAATTCGTTTTTATATTTCAGTTTATATTTTGCTTCAGAAAACTGAAAAATTTCGTGTAAAGTCAAATCAGTTTCAATTTTTGTTGGAAGCGTTAAATTCGTTAAATATGAATTTCCAAACAAAAGATTATCGTGAACATAATTGAATTTTGGCAAATATTCGTCGAAAGAAATCGGGAATTTATTGAATTTAAAATCTTTCTGAAAAGATTCTTTTTTTTGTGAATCTATTTCAAATTTTATCTCATCAGGTAATTCATTTAACGGAATTACTTCTCCATTTTCTTTCAAAAAATCGATCATAAAAAAAAAGGGAACTTTTGCAGCTCCCAATTCATTCATTTTCGTAAAAATCGAATGCTTTGCTAACATTCGATAAAATTAATATTATTCTTGATTTGTACCAAGTAGATCAATTTCTGTTTTTTCATCATCTGTCAAAATCATATCTTTTAACATAAAATATACCATAATATAAGCAAATGGATACGTTGCAAGAGCACCTACATAACAAGCAATAGCACCAATTGAAGCAACCAGACTAACTACAATCGCCATTAAAACCATCCACCAAAAATTCTTTTTCACAATTGCATAAGACGTTTTCATTGCGTCAATAGCGCTCATATTTCCATAATGAATAAGATACGGAGCCAGATAAATACACGCTTGTAAGAACAATAAAAATACTGTCGCCACTAAGATGTATAACATACCAAAAAGCGATGAACCAATCATTAATGCTGGGTTTACATTTTCGGGATCATTAAACATAAGTGGTAAAAAAGAAAAAATAATGTATGGTAACATTACAACTATTGCGACTCCCATTACGATAAGTGTTAAAAGGAAATAGCTTCCTATATTTTTGAAACCTCCAAAAAAGTCACCTAGTTCTACTGACATTTTGTTTTCGGCACGTTCTGCTCCAATCATAAATCCCATTATAAGTGGATACATCACAAAAAGCAATCCGATTACAGTGAAGGAAGTAAACATATAAATAATAGCTGCGACAAGAGCATAAATAACAAATGGCTGCCAATTATTTTGGAAAAGTTCTAATGATTGATTGAAATATTTTCCAATATCAAATTGAAATTTATTGTTTTTGTAATACTCAATTTTGTTGTAATCTAATGTTTTCATCTTAACGTTGGTTTTATTGAAATTAATGTAAATTTGCTTGATTAGTAGAATAAAATTAATAATTGTTACAACATGAATGCAAACGATTTATTATCAATCATAAAAAATAGACGCTCTATATTTCCTCCGCAATACACACAAGAAGAAATTACACGCGAAGAATTGAATCAAATTTTTGAGGCAGCAAACTGGGCACCATCTCATAAAAAAACAGAACCTTGGCGTTTTGTCGTATTAGAAGGCCCTGCAAAAGACCGTTTCCGCGAATACGTAAAGCGTGTTTATGTGCAAGGAACGCCAACAGATCAATTGAGCGACAGAAAAATAAATGCATTAATTGAGAAATGTGATAAGTCGAATAAAATTGTTTTAATCAATTTTATCAACACAGAAAAAAATCCTGAATGGGAAGAATTAGCTGCAACCTCTATGGCTGTTCAAAATATGTGGTTAATGGCAAGTGCCTTAAATATTGGTGCATATTGGTCTTCTCCAGCAAATGTAATTGCAAATGTTGATGAGTTTACAACTATGGAAGAAGGTGAAAAATGTGTTGGTGTTTTCTATATGGGAAAATTTGATGGAGAAATCCCAGAAGCTATTCGTCAACCAATCGAAGATAAAGTGAGATTTTTAGAATATTAAAAATCTTCTGAAAATAATTTGAGAAAGACTACTATTTTTTAGTGGTCTTTTTTATTAAATAGAAAATCAACTCTTTATGATTTTTGTATATTTGAATAAATACTTTAATATGAAATACATGAAATCGATTTTTAACTACTTATTAGTTGTAATCTCTATTAGTTTTTTTACATCTTGCAAAAACTCTAATCTGCCTGTTTACAACGATCCAATCCCGAAACACGAAACATTTACAATTGATTCTAAAATTCTAAATGAAAAACGAGTTATTAATGTTTGGGTTCCAATAGAATATTCGACTTCTCAGGATTCGTTATCCGTTTTGTATATGCCTGATGGCGGAACAAAAGAAGATTTTCCACATATTGCAAACACATTAGATAGTTTGATTACTTCGAAAAAAATAAAACCAGTTATTTTGGTTGGAATAGAAAATATACAACGTCGCAAAGATTTGAGTCCACCAACTGAAAATGAAGAAGATAAAAAAATAGCCGATGTTGTGGGAGGTTCTAATCAATTTAGAAACTTTGTCAAGGATGAGTTATTTCCTGAAATCACGAAAAAGTATCGCACTAAAAATAATAAAGGAATTATTGGCGAATCGTTGGCTGGATTATTTATCATGGAAACTTTTCTGAAACAACCAGAAATGTTTGATTATTATATTGCAATTGATCCTTCACTTTGGTGGAACAATCACAAAATGTTATTGAATGCAAAAAATGATTTAGCTAAATTTCCTTCAACTCCAAAAAAGTTATGGTTTGCAGGATCTGGAGCAAGTGATATTTTGCCTTATACAGATGATTTGAAGAATATTTTAACGCAAGAAAAACTTCCAAATCTACAATGGAATTATTCTCCAGAACCGAAAGAAGAACATGCTACAATTTACAGAGCAACTAAAGAAAAAGCTCTGATTTGGAGTATTGGGAAATAAAATTTATCTGATAAACAAAAACCCTCACTTCATTTAAAGTGAGGGTTTTTTATGCGATTCGTTTTCCTAAAATAGTTAAACTTCTTTCTATTCCGTCTAATATTGCAATATTGGGATAGTTTCCCCATTCTTCGAAACCAAAATGTTTGAATAATTTCAAGCTCGGTTCATTATGCGAAAAAATAAAACCTAAAATCGTTTTAATTCCAAATTCTGGTGCTTTCGTAATGCTATATTCCAACACTTGCTTTCCTAAACCTCTTCCACGTTGCGCTGCATCTAAATAAATGCTGATTTCCACAGTTGCATCATAAGCTGGTCTTCCATAAAAAGATTGAAAACTTACCCATCCTACAATGTCTTTCGACTCATTTTCTACAACCCAAAGTGGTCTTTTTTCAGAAGAATGTTCTTCGAACCATTTTACTTTACTTTCAACTGAAACTGGTTCTGTATCGGCAGTTACTAATCGCGAAGCTATTGTAGAATTATAAATTTCTGTTATTTTTTCTAAATCGCTTCGTTTAGCATCTCTGTATGTTAACATCTAAATTTTTAAATTTTATTCTCAATTTTAAAAAGGAATATTCTTTTTCATCGCCATCATATAGCCCAAATGCATTGCTTCGTGAATGTTGTTGTACAAAATTGCATCTTCAATCGATTCTAGCGTCATACCAAAACTTGTTTTATATGATCGATAATACGATAGTTTTTCCGAACGATAATCCTTGAACATCTGCATTGGTGTACTTTCCAACATTTCCTTCAATTCTGTCACATCTTCTTCCGTTACTTCCGTATTTCCGATTGTTCCTTTTTTATACTTCTGAATAAACTGAATATCGACCAACATCCTATTATCGGTTAAATAATAATGGATCAATTGCTGTGTTGCCAAAACGTGAGCCGCATTCCAAAACAAATTGTTTTTATAGCCAACAGGTATATAAAGTAGTTGTTTCAGAGAGTGTTGTTCAAGCTCATCAATAATCTGTTTTCTTATATTCGTCAGATAAATAATATGCTCTTCCATAGTCAGATTTAAAGTTTAAATATACATCAAATTAAGTCTATTTATCAAATTATAAAGCAAAACAATTAAAATCACGTTTTTAGATTATTTAAAGTCTTTGATTCTTCGTAATTTTGTCTCATTAAAATTAAAAGATGGCTTACACAAGAGATCAAATATATCAAGTATTAGAAGAATTAGGTATTCGCAATTGGATGCGTAACGCTCAAGTGATGGGAAATGATATTATATTGGATATTGTTTCTCCTTCGCCTGCAATGCACGAACGCAAGCGTTTGGAAATTGCGTTGAAAAATGCATTTAAAGAAAATTTACCTGAGTCAAATCTTAAACTTAACATTTCTGTTGAAGTTGAAGAAAAAAATCCGAACGAAATCAAAGGTTCTGAATTGCCAGGTGTTAAAAATATTATCGCTGTAGCATCAGGTAAAGGTGGTGTTGGTAAATCTACTGTTTCATCAAACTTAGCAATAAGTTTAGCAAACATGGGATTCAAGGTAGGTTTATTAGATGCTGATATCTACGGACCTTCTATGCCAATTATGTTCGATTGTCAAGATGCTCGTCCATATTCTGTAGAAGTTAATGGAAAAACGAAAATAAAACCAGTAGAAGCTTACGGAATTAAATTATTATCAATTGGATTCTTTGCTGATACAGATCAAGCAATTGTTTGGAGAGGACCGATGGCTGCAAAAGCATTGAATCAAATGATTCGTGATGCACATTGGGGAGAATTAGATTTCTTATTAATCGACTTACCTCCAGGAACAGGTGACATTCATTTATCTATCGTTCAACAAGTTCCAATTACAGGAGCTGTTGTAGTTTCTACGCCTCAAAATATTGCATTAGCAGATGCAAAAAAAGGAGTTGGAATGTTCCAAATGGAAGCGATTAATGTTCCAGTTTTAGGAATTGTAGAAAATATGGCGTATTTTACACCAGAAGAATTACCTAACAACAAATATTATATCTTTGGACAAAATGGTGCAAAGAACTTAGCAGAACAAATTGGTGTTCCTTTCTTAGGCGAAATTCCAATTGTACAATCTATTCGCGAAGCTGCTGACGTTGGTCGTCCAGCTGCAATGCAAGAAGATACTGTTGTAGCTAATGTTTACAAAGAAATTGCACGTAACGCAGTACAAAGTTTAGTAGAACGTAACAATACTTTGCCTCCAACAGAAGCCGTTCGTATTACAACGATG
The DNA here is from genome assembly GCF_029843245.1 of Empedobacter sp. GD03739. Lineage (NCBI taxonomy): Bacteria > Pseudomonadati > Bacteroidota > Flavobacteriia > Flavobacteriales > Weeksellaceae > Empedobacter > Empedobacter sp. GD03739. The sequence continues at coordinate 147,973 of NZ_JAOCHX010000002.1, forward strand.
GCAGGTTGTTCGGCAAAAAATTAAAAAAAGTAAAAGATCATGACTCCAGAAGAAAAATATTCAGAAGTTGAAAAGGCCTTAACTGAAATTAGACCATTCTTAAATTCAGATGGAGGCGATATCGAATTAGTATCTGTAGAAGATAATATTGTAAAAGTTCGCCTTACAGGTGCATGTATAGCATGTTCTGTCAACCAAATGACCTTAAAGTCTGGTGTTGAAATGACCATCAAAAAATATGTTCCAGAAATAGTTTCGGTTATCAATGTTTCAGATTTTGAAACTTCAACTGAAGCAGATCAAATATCTTCCTTAAAAGAAGAAAATTAGAATATCATTAGATTCTCATAAATTAAAACGCCTTTATATCAATTTATAAAGGCGTTTTATTATTTTTGGCAAACAATTTGAATCTTAACCTCAAAACCAAAAATTCAAAATGAAAAAATATATTTTATTTTTTACTTTTATTGTCCTTTCATTTGCATTGCCTTTAAATGCTCAAAACAACTACAAAGTTGGCGAAAATCTAAAATTTAGAGTTCATTATTCTGGATTGAATGCAGGTTTTGCTTCCATTGATGTAAGAGAAGCTACATTGAATGGAAAAAGCCATTATCACATCATAGGAAAAGGAACTTCAACAGGTGCTGTGCGTGCTTTTTTTAAGGTAGATGATAATTACGAATCGTATATTGACAAAACAGATTTGAAACCTACAAAATTTGTTCGAAATATTGTAGAAGGAAGTTACAAACGTCATCAAATCTATTATTTTGATCATGCCAATAGAAAAGCAAAAGTTGAAAATAAACGAGATGGAAAAGTTACAACAGAAACGATTCCTTACGATGCGCAAGATTTACTTTCTGCTTTTTATAGCTTACGTAATGCCAATCATACCACTCTTAAAACAGGAGATTATTTGAACGAAAATATTTTTCTTGGTGATGAAACGCTTAAATTTCGATTGAAAGTTTTGGGACGTGAAACCCTAAAAACAAAATTCGGGAAAATTGCAGCAATTAAAATTCGTCCATACGTACAATCTGGTCGTGTTTTCAAAGAATCAGAATCGGTTACGATGTGGATTTCTGACGATGATAACTTAGTTCCGCTAAAAATAAAAGCTGGGTTATTAGTTGGATCGTTAAATGCAGATCTTAACGAGTATAGCAATCTAAAATATCCTATTACTTTTACGAAGTAAATTGATAGTAAATCATAAAAAATCCCGCTATTAATGCGGGATTTTTTCATTTAATATCATATTTCCGTTTTTGTCAAAATAAGTACACGTATAATCTTCTAAAGAAACAATCCATTTCTCTACGCCTGTTTCTGCGCAATGTTTACAAAACGTAAAATAATTAGTCTCACCTTTTTGATGAATTTTTAGATACGCTGTAAACTTTTCAATATTTACATCATCTACAATCATTAAATCATCATATTGTGCATCAGAAGTTTTTTCAAAATTATCTGTCCCAAAATAATTTGTATGACTATCTATCACCCAAGTCTCGAAAGCTATAACGCCTAAAAATTTAATCTCTTTGATATAATTCGGAAAATCTGCTCCAGATTTCACTTTTTCGTGTGCTTTTTCTATATCGGCAACTGTAAATTTTTTCATATTATTTTGATTGATTATGTTCTAAATACTCCAAAAAAACATCACTCGGAATTTCCATTGCGCCCAAACTCGCTAAATGTTCGGTATAAACCTGACAATCGATCAATTTATATTTCTTGTGATATTTTGCAACAAACTGTATAAAACCCGCTTTGGAAGCATTGCTTACTTTCGCAAACATACTTTCTCCACAAAAAATATCGCCTATATCAATTCCATAAAAACCACCAACCAATTCGTCGTTTTGCCAAACTTCGATACTTTTAGCAATTCCCATTTCATGTAACGTACAATATGCTTCGATCATATCATTCGTAATCCATGTTCCGTCCTGATCTTTTCTATACGCTTGCGAACAATTTGTAATCACTTCTCGAAACGCTTTATTCTCTGAATAGGTAAATGTTTGATCTCGAAAAACTTTCTTCATCGATTTCGAAACATGCAAATTTTCTGGAAACAAAACAAATCGATCTTGTGGAAACCACCAAATAATTGGATCTTCTTCATTAAACCAAGGAAAAATTCCTTTCTGATAAGCCAAAATTAGGCGTTCTGGCGAAAGATCTCCTCCAACAGCTATAATTCCCTCGCTATTCACTTCATCGTAATCAGGAAAGATTAAATCAGAACTTAACCAATACATATCGTTTTGTGTATAATTTATATAAAATTAAAAAAACGTGTCCAATAAAGAACACGTTTAGTATTAATTGATGTTTTTTTACTTAGAATGGTAAATCATCATCATCTCCATTAGAAAAAGTATCAACTGGAGGCGCTGGTGCAAAATTATCGTAACCTTGAGGTGCTTGTGCAGCTGCATTCGCCATATTCTCAATTCTCCACGCTTGGATTGTATTAAAATATCTTGCTACTCCTTCTGGATTAATCCACTCACGACCACGAATATTGATAGAAACTTTCACTTCATCACCAGGTTTGTAAGCATTCAACACATCAGTCTTATCTTGTGTAAGCTCAATTAAAATATCTTGTGGATATTGTTCTTGCGTTGTAACAACAAATTCTCTTTTCTTGAAACTTGCAGTAATATTTTGAGTTTCAAATACTTTCTTAATTCTTCCTGTAATTTCCATTTTTGTAAAAGCTTTGTACAAATTTAGAATGTAAAAAAAGATTAAAAAAATTTTATTTCGAAATTTTGTTAGAAAGAAAACTTGTGTATATTTGCAATCCAAATCGGTGAGATTTTAGCGGGCGTGGTGGAATTGGTAGACACGCTAGACTTAGGATCTAGTGCCGCAAGGTGTGGGAGTTCGAGTCTCCCCGCCCGTACAACAGCAAAGACTTTGAAAAATATTTCAAAGTCTTTTTTTTATGACTTATTACTTTATAATATTTTTTATAAATTTAGATAATTATTTGGTTACAAGTTGTTTGGTATGTATTCGAAAAGAAAAAGAAATTTGAAATCTGGAGGGAGAACTATCCCCATTTTTGAATTTATAGTGGTTGTTATTATCATCATTATTTTGATTTACTTCGCAGTATTCTAAACCAATATTCCTATATTTTATTTAACATTTTTTTATAAGTCTTTCGAAATCTATGGTTTAATATTTGTTCAACATATAGTATAAATCTATTTACAACTTATAAAACAAAAAATTATGGACAAATTAGAATTAGAAGGAAAATGGAATCGAATCAAAGGTGCTGTAAAACAAAAATATGGTGATTGGTTTGATGATGACAAAGTTTATGCTGAAGGAAAATACGATGAAGTTGTAGGTAAAATTCAGGAAAAAACAGGAAAATCTAGAGAAGAAATTGAAAGTACAATCAAAGATTGGAAAGAAGACAATCAAGATTAATTATTATTTCAATTAAAAAGGTTAGGACAAAATCCTAACCTTTTTTTATGCTTCTATATTTTTATAAAATGTTTTTCGTCGCTTGTGAACAACAGGATCAAAGTTTTTCCATAATTGTTGCACTTTTGTATTTTCCTCAAGCAAAGGGTTCGTTTCTAAAGTTTTAATCCCTCTTGCTATAAATCGATCATAAAGTTCTTTAAAAATCAAGGCATTTACACCTTTATTTTGATAATGAGGATCAATTCCTATCAAATAAAATTCGACATGATCGTTCTTTTTTTGCGCTTGCATCAAATGCCACCAACCAAATGGAAACAATTTTCCTTTCGTTTTCTGAAATGCTTTCGAAAATGAAGGCATTGTAATCGCAAAAGCAATCATTTTGTTGTTTTTATCTTTTACACACGAAATAAAATCAGGATGAATAAATTTTAGATATTTCTTTTTGTAATGTTCAACCTGAAATTTTTCTATCGGAACAAAACTTTGCAATTCTGCATACGTCACATTCAACAAATCGAACATCTCATCTACGTAAGGTAACATTTCGTCAATTGTATCAAATTTATACGTATCTATTTCGTAACGTTTTTTGAGCATTTCACACAATTTATCCATTTGCTTTACCTTGCCCAAATTGGCAATATCAATAGAATATTCTAACCACTCGGCTTTTGGTTGATAACCTAATTCTTGCAAATATATTGGATAATATTCGTAATTATATAAACCGATCAAAGTGGCAACTTTATCAAATCCTTCTGTTAATAATCCAGCTTTATCCATATTCGAAAATCCCATCGGACCTTCTATATAACTCAGTTTATTATTTTTAGCAATGTTTTCAACAGTTGTTAATAAAGCTTTTAAAATGTTGATATCATCTTTAAAAACTAACCAACCAAACCGAATTTTAGTCTTTCCAAGTTCTTTTACTTCGGTCCAATTAATAATCGAAACAATTCGTCCAACGACTTCTTTTCCTTTGTAAGCTAAAAAATAGTTAGCTTCAACCGTCTCAAAAATTGCATTATTTTTATCAAAACTTGCGAGTTCATCTTTCTTTAAAGAAGGCACCCAATACGGATTATCTTTATACACTTCAAAAGGTAAATCGACAAATTTCTTCATTTCACTTGGCGTATTCACCTCTCTTACTTCGATCATATGCTATTAAATTGCGTCTAACAGATTCTAATTTAGGAAGAATTTTTTAGAGAACAATTTTCTCTTCTACAGATTTTCCGTTTTTATCTTTTCCGTAAAATAAAATATAATCAAGCTTTACCGAAATTCCAGCCGTTCCTTTCTTCTGTTTTAAGAAAACACGATTCAGTGTTATCAACTTGTTATTAACAGTTGTTTGAACAATTGGATTTTTTTGAGAATCAAGCTTAAGCGTTAATTTTTGAGTTGGATAAGATACTAATGTCAACTGAAAAACATTCTTTTCAATTTTCTTAATATCTAAACCATATGCCAATTTCTTTTGTATAGAAGTCAAGGGCTTTTTTGAGCCATCTTCAGCATAAAGAATGCGATAAATATCAACTGGATTATCATCATCTAAAATTCCTTTGCTCGAAAAAAGTGCATCGTAAACAAACGTATTTTTATTGTCGTTGTGTTGAATGTAAAATAATCTATTTTCTGATTTTGGAGGAACAGGATAACCTTGTTGTGCATTTACAACAAAAGAAAAAAGGATAGAACAAATAATTAATAGGTTTTTCATTGATTGATATTTTTAAAAATAGAAGATACGAATTATTTGAATGATTATCTAAATCCAAATAAAAAGTTTCGAAACTTTAACTTGCTCAATATTATTTTGATCAAGAAAATCTTGCGGAAATTTGATTAAATCTGAAATTGGAATAATTTCATCATTCTGAATAAAATTATATTTACCATGACCAGTTTGATATTTAGAACTTTTATTAGAAACTTCGTGATTGATTTCAATCATTTCATCTTCTAAATCAATAGTAATTTCTGATTCTTTTTCTACAACGAACAAAACCTTTTTATTCCTGAAAAAATAAATTTCTCGCTTAGATTCATGTAAGAGATGATTGTAAGTATTGGCAACTGGAATGGTAAAAACAAAGAATAGTATCAAAAAAATCATTCCAATAATTATGTTAGTTAAAATGAAATCTGTCACAAACAATAATTGATAAGCTATAAATAAAAAAGTAAGACAAAGAATTGCAAAAAGAATCATATTAAAAACTGAAATATAGCTTAAAAAACCAATTTTGACGCGAATAACTTCATCATTTTCGTGTTTATATTCTTTTTGAGACTCAATGATAAATAAAATAATTGGTAAAAAGATTATCAACAAAAGTAAGATGATGAAAATCGAATTTTCTGTACTCATTTTTTATTTTTTTATTTTCTCTTTGACGAATTCTACAATAATTGGAACCAAAGAAAACACAATAATTGCCATTACGACAATTTCGAAATTGTTTTTGATAAATGGAATTGTTCCAAGGAAATAGCCAGCCAATGTAATCCCGAAAACCCAAATTGTTCCTCCGATAAAATTATATATAATAAATGTACCATAATGCATTTTAGAAATCCCTGCAACGAAAGGTGCAAGCGTTCTTACAATCGGAACAAAACGTGCAATTACAATGGTTTTTGAACCATATTTTGTAAAGAAATCTTCGGTCTTTAGTATCGCAGAATCTTTAATAATTCGTTTACCGAAAATTTTAGTTGTAACTAATTTCGTTCCTAAGGTTTTCCCAATCGTATAATTGACTGTGTCGCCTGCAATTGCCGCGATCCAAAGTAAACCTAATACAATATAAATATTGAGTTGAGCTGGAAAAGCCGCAGCTAACATCCCTGCTGCAAATAAAAGCGAATCTCCAGGTAAAAAAGGCATGACAACCAAACCTGTTTCGATAAAGATTAAGAGAAATAAAATCAAGTAAAACCAATGTTGATAATCATTCAAAATGGTTTCTAAATATTTATCGATATGTAGAATATAATCTAAAATTTCCATGATTTAAAGGTATAAAAAAACTCGACCGAAGTCGAGTTAAGTTTTTATAGTTATTCTTGTTCAGCTACCTTTTTTTTGCCGAACTTTTCTTTGATAATTTCCACTAAAATTGGAAGTACAGAAGCGATTGTTATTCCTAAAATTACTTTAGAAAAATTATTTTGAACCCATTCTATATTTCCTAAAAAGTATCCAATAAGCGTTAAACCAACAACCCATAACACAGCTCCAATTACATTATATGTAATGAAAATAGAATATCCCATTCGTCCAATTCCTGCAACAAAAGGCGCTAAAGTTCTTACTATTGGTACAAAACGAGCAATTACAATGGTTTTTGAACCGTATTTTTCGTAGAACTCATGCGTTTTATTGATATGTTCTTCTTGGATGAAATTTTTACCAAAAATCTTCACTTTAGTTGCTTTGTAACCAACTTTTTTTCCAATGGTATAGTTCAACGTATCACCGAGTATAGCGGCCACCAAAAGAATTGCAATCATAATCCACACATTCATATCATTTGTTTCTTGCGCAGCCAACATACCTGCCGCAAACAACAGTGAATCTCCAGGTAAAAATGGCATCACAACCACACCTGTTTCCACGAAAATGATTAAAAATAAAATTGCATACAACCACAAACCATATTCATTTGCAAACTCTGCTAAATGTTGGTCGATATGCATAATAAAGTCAAAAAGACTCATAAATACTTCCATAAAAGTTGATTAAATTTCCGAAGCATTAAATGCATTTTTGATATGATTTACGCTCCAAGATTGTTGTTTTTTTAAAAGTGCTAAAATATCAAATCTTACCTCAGAAATAAAATTATTTTTCTGAATAAAATCATCTGCGGCAAGAATTAACAATTTCTTCTTCTTTGTGTTAATAGAACTTTCTGGCTCCGCAACATAATTTGAAGTACGACTCTTAACCTCTATAATAACAATCTCATTTTCAAATTGAGCAATAATATCGATTTCGGCTTTTCTGTAAAAATAATTTCGAGCCAATATTTTGTATCCATTTTGGATTAAATAATTAACGGCAAAATCTTCTGCTTCTTTTCCGAAATCGTAACTAATACTCATTCAAAAAAATTATTTTGTTCCGTACAAACGATCTCCAGCATCACCTAAACCTGGAACGATGTATCCATTTTCATTCAATTTTTCATCCAAAGCAGCCAAGAAAATTGGAACTTCTGGATAAACATTTTGTACTGCTTCCACTCCTTCTGGACAACCAACTAAACAAGCCAAACGAACAGATTTTGCTCCTTTTTCTTTTAAAATTTCGATTGCTTTGATTGCAGAACCTCCTGTAGCTAACATTGGATCAACCAAAATCACATCACGAGAATCTAAATCAGTTGGGAGCTTACACAAATACTCAACTGGTTGCAATGTATCATGATCGCGGTAAAGCCCAATATGACCAACTTTAGCTGTTGGAATTAATTGATGAATCCCTTTTACCATTCCCAATCCAGCACGTAAAATTGGAACGATAGCCATATCATTTCCTTTTAATTTGTAACCGATTGTTTTGGTAATTGGCGTTTCAACTTCTACTTCTTCAAGCTCGATGTTACGTGTAATTTCGTAACACATTAAACCTGAAATTTCGTCTACTAATTCACCAAATTCTTTCGTTGTTGTGTTTTTATCACGCATTTGCGTAATTTTTGCTTTTACCAACGGGTGAGTAATAACTGTTAAATTATCTTGTTTCATATTTGTTTGTATAATGATGCAAAGTTACATTATTTGAAGTAACATTTAGCTGAACTTTTGCCCCCATTTTTAGCGCAACATTGTGACCTGTATGCCCCGCAGGAAATCCGAAAGCTACTGGAATATTTATTTTTTTTGTAAAACTATGAATGACTTCGAAAGTTTTTGGATCGAATGGATGATTGTAGTTATCAGCATTTTCTTCTTCCGTATCCATGTGTGTAAAATTTCCTAAAATAATTCCTTTTACTTGAGTGAGGATTCCGTTGCGTTTAAGATTCATCAACATTCGATCAACTGCATACCAATTCTCGAACCAATCTTCTAAAAATAAAATCTTATCCGAAGGATTTGTAATTGCAGATTCGCTCCCCAAAAGTGAATACACAATCGAAAGATTTCCGCCAATTAATTCGCCTTCAGTTTTACCTAAATTATTGTAAGCATGTGATTGAATTTCATAATTAATTTCATGTCCAAACAATGCTTCATAAACACTTTGATAAGATGTTGGATGATATTCGGTATTTGCTAATTTCTTCGCTGTAACACCATGTATTGTTTGAAAACCTAATCGGTTAAAATGATTATGAAAAATAGTGATATCAGAATAACCAATTATCCATTTTGGAGATTTTTTGAAATTTGTTAAATCTAATTCGTCGATAATTTTTACTGAACCATATCCACCACGCGCGCACCAAATTGCTTTGATTTCGGAATCATCCAACGCCCATTGAAAATCTTCGGTTCTGATTTCGTCTGTTCCTGCATAATGATATCCCAAATCAAATTCAGCATAAACATTTTCTCCTAATACAGGAGTTAATTTCCAAGTTTTTATTAATTGAATTACTTCGTCCAATTCTCCAAACAACATTTGTTTGGCTGGAGCTACAATTGCTATTTTATCACCTTCTTTTAAAAAGTTGGGCTGAATCATTTTTGTAAAATTACCTGTCCCAAAGATAGAAACAAAAAATACATGAGTGAACCATTAACTTGAATTTTATCAACAA
>NZ_JAOCHX010000020.1:0-56952 GCF_029843245.1 Empedobacter sp. GD03739
AGGGAACGCCATAATAATTACGCTTATCATTATGTTTTATTAATATTTGTCCATCTGCTATAATTTTAGTACATTGAAGAATAATTTAATTTTGAATAAAATTTTATTTATTCAGCAAGAGGTTTTCTATCTCTTTATATGTTGTAATCATTAGATTACTCATTCTATTCTGTTTTACACAGTTTTTATAGAAGTTAGTTTCTATATCAGGTCGTTTCAGACATAAAAATCAATTACTATCGAGAGATAGTTGAGTAGTTCATATAAGTTTAATTAAAAACAATTCATGAGTTTAAAAGTAGGCATTATCGGGGCTGGACCAAGTGGTTTGGCAATGTTAAGAGCATTTGAGTCAGAAGAGAAAAAAGGTAACAAAATTCCAGAAATTAAATGTTTTGAGAAGCAAGACAACTGGGGAGGAATGTGGAACTACACTTGGCGTACAGGAGTAGGTAAATACGGAGAGCCATTGCATGGCAGTATGTATAAATATTTATGGTCGAATGGACCAAAAGAATGCTTAGAATTTGCAGATTATACATTTTCTGAACACTTTGGGCAAACAATATCTTCTTATCCACCTAGAGAAGTATTATTCGATTATATAGAAGGGAGAATTAAACAAAGTAATGCGCGAAAGTACATTCAGTTTAATACCGTTGCAAGGTGGGTAGATTATGTAGAGGATAAAAAACAGTTTCGCGTTGTTTTTGATGATTTAAAGAAAAATGAAACGTTCGAAGAGTATTTCGATTATTTAATTGTCGGAACTGGGCATTTTTCTACACCAAATATGCCTTATTTTAAAGGTATCGAGAATTATACAGGAAATGTAATGCATGCGCATGATTTCCGTGGAGCTGATCCATTTAGAGGCAAAGAAATTTTATTGATTGGGAGTAGTTATTCGGCAGAGGATATTGCGGTACAATGCTATAAACACGGAACTAAATCGGTCACAATTTCTTATCGTACAAATCCAATTGATTGTAAATGGCCAAATGGAATAGAAGAATTGCCTTTGGTCACACATTTTGAAGATAAGAAAGCATTTTTCAAAGACGGAACATCAAAAGAATTTGATGCAGTGATTATGTGTACAGGTTATCAACACAAATTTCCGTTTTTACCAGATAATTTGCGTCTAAAAACAAAAAATTGTTTGTATCCAGAAGGAATGTATAAAGGTGTAATATCAGATGTTAATGCTCAATTGTTATTTTTGGGAATGCAGGATCAATATTACACATTTAATATGTTTGATGCACAAGCATGGTTTGCACGTGATTATATTTTGGGACGAATTGATTTACCTTCAAAACAGGATATTCAAAAAGATATTCAGAAATGGGTTGATTATGAAAAACAATCGATTTCTGCTGATGATCATGTTGATTTTCAAACTGATTATTTGAAGGATTTAATTCATTTAACTGATTATCCTATGTTCGATTTGGATAAAGTTGCTAATATGTTCAAATCTTGGTTAAAAGATAAAGAAGAAAATATTTTAACTTATCGAGATAAAACCTATACCTCAGTTATGGACGAAACGAAAGCAGAAAAACATCACACACCTTGGATGAAAGAGTTGGATGATAGTTTAGAACGCTATTTGGATGAAGATCCGATTGATGAAAAGCAATTAGAAAAAACAAATTATTATTAATATTAACAAAAAGACTAACAAATGTGTTGGTCTTTTTTTATTTTCGATTGTATATTTAAACATCGTTAAAAAAGAAAAGTGTTTATTTTTGACAGAGCACAACACAATATGATTTAATACAATAGAAATGGAGATTCAATATTTTTTCGAATTATTTGGTACACTTTTTTTTGGAATTTCGGGCGCTTTAGCAGCAGATGAAAAATCTGGTAACGATTGGTTTGGTGTAACCTTTATTGCTTTCCTAACTTCAATTGGAGGTGGTACAATTCGTGATATTTTACTTTCCGTTGAAATTATGTGGATAAAGGATGTTAATCTTATTTATGCAGTAGGGATTGGTGTTATTTTAGCGGCAATTTTCTATGAGCCTCTGTTGAAACTTCGTAAAACATTTATGCTTTTTGATACGTTAGGAATTGCTTTATTTACGATTGTTGGTTTAGAAAAAGCTCTAAATCTTGGAATTCATCCTGTAATTGCACCTGTAATGGGAATGTTTACGGCGGTTTTTGGATCCATTATTCGCGATATGATGTTGAACGAAGTTCCTATTATTTTCAAGAAAGAAATTTATGCGTTTGCATGTCTTTGTGGTGCAGTTATTTATATGATTTTATGGAAATTGGGACTTGATCGTAACATCAATTTCTTTATTTCGGGGGCTGTAATTGTCGCAATTCGTTTGACTGCAATTAAGTATAACTTATCATTACCGAAATTCAAAAGCCATTAATTTATAGATTCGTATCTTAGCGAACTAATTTTTTATAGATGGAAATTCAATACATTTTTGAATTATTTGGGACGGTTGTGTTTGCTATTTCTGGTGCTTTAGCTGGAGATGAAAGACAAAAACATGATTGGTTCGGAATTGCTTGTTTTGCTTTTATAACGGCTGTTGGTGGTGGAACTTTACGCGATCTATTTCTTAACAGTTATCCGTTAGTTTGGATAAATGATATGAATGTCATTTACGCAGTTTTTGCTGGAATTTTGTTGGCAGGATTATTTTTTAAATATTTTTCACGATTAAGAATAACATTAATGCTTTTCGATACATTGGGAATTGCTTTATTTACAATTGTAGGTTTGGAAAAAGCGCATTCTTTGGGCGCAAATGATTTTATTTCTGTGATGATGGGAATGATGACCGCTGTAATGGGAGGAATGTTAAGAGATGTTTTGATGAATAGAACGCCTACAGTTTTTGTGAAAGAAATTTATGCAATGGCATGTGTCGCAGGAGGTGTAATGTATTTAATTTTTGAAAGTTTTGGATTAGATCGTAATATCAATTTTATTGTTTCGGGAGCTATTATTGCCGCAATTCGTATTGTTACTGTAAAATATAATTTGTCGTTACCTAAATTTTATTAATCATGCAAAAAACACCATTTAATCAAGAAAATTGGACAGGAAGAATTGATTCTGAAGATGGAGAATTAGGTTTAAGAATTCATCAAGTAATTTCTGATTATGATAAATTTGAATCATCATCTGTTCAACCAAAAGTACTGTTAGGATTTTGTTCGGAAGAAGGTGTTAAACGGAATAAGGGTAGAATTGGTGCGAAAGATTCACCAGATTTGATTCGAAAAAGTTTGGCGAATTTACCTTTACATTTTTCCGAAACTGATTTTATTTTTGATGCTGGAAATATTCATTGTGATGATAATAATTTAGAATCTGCACGTGAAGAACAAATCAATCAAGTGGATAAAATTATCCAACAAAATCATTTTCCGATTGTAATTGGTGGTGGACACGAAACAGCTTTGGGTGATTTTTTGGCTTTAGCAAAATCATACAAAAATATTGGAATTATCAATCTTGATGCGCATTTTGATTTGAGAACGCCAAATCCGCAATCAACTTCTGGAACGCCTTTTTACGAAATGGCAAAGTATTGCGAAGAAAATGAAATGAAGTTCAATTATATTCCAATCGGTATTCAAGAATTAGGAAATACGAAAGCATTATTTCAACGTGCTGAAAATATAGGAGTTAATTTTATTTTGGCAGATGAAGTGCATTTCAATTTGAATAAAGTATTAGATGATTTGAAAACGATTGTTCAACAATTTGATGTGCTTTATGTTTCGTTGGATATGGATGTTTTTGATGCAGCTTATGCGCCAGGTGTAAGTGCAACGACAATTAATGGTTTGACACCTTTTCAGGTTAAATATATTTTGAAGGTTCTAATGAACTCAAACAAAGTGAAAATATTTGATTTAGTTGAATATAATTCGCTTTTTGATGTTGATAACTCGACAGCGAAACTCTCTGCTCAAATGATTTACGAAGTTTTAAGATATTAATTCTGAAATAATTTACAATATTTTGTAACCTTTTTCAGTTATCTGCGTATACATATATAGTGGTGTTGATAAAATGCCAAAAGAAATCGATAATAATCATTAATAATAGGAGGGTTTTAGTTAAATGAGACAGCTTAAAATTACAAAGCAGGTAACAAATCGTGAAACTGCGTCGTTGGATAAATACTTACAAGAGATTGGTAAAGTAGATTTGATTACAGCGGAGGAGGAAGTAGAGTTAGCACAACGTATCAAAGCAGGAGATCGTGTTGCCTTAGAAAAATTAACAAAAGCAAACTTACGTTTCGTGGTATCTGTTGCGAAACAATATCAAAATCAAGGTTTAAGTTTACCAGATTTAATTAATGAAGGAAATTTAGGTTTGATTAAAGCTGCACAACGTTTTGACGAAACACGTGGTTTCAAATTTATCTCGTATGCAGTTTGGTGGATTCGTCAATCTATCTTACAAGCATTAGCAGAGCAATCTCGTATTGTACGTTTACCATTAAATAAAATTGGATCGATCAATAAAATTAATAAAGCCTATGCTTTATTAGAGCAAGAACATGAACGTGCTCCATCTGCAGAAGAAATTTCTGAAGTTTTGGATATGTCTGAAGGTGATGTAAAAGAGTCGATGAAAAACTCTGGTCGTCACGTCTCAATGGACGCACCATTAGTAGAAGGAGAAGATTCTAACTTATACGATGTATTAAACATTGGTGAATCTCCATCTCCAGACGTTCAATTGATGATTGAATCTTTACGTGTAGAGATTGAGCGTGCATTACAAACATTAACGCCTCGCGAAGCTGATTTAATTCGTTTATACTTCGGATTAAACGGTCAACATCCAATGACGTTAGAAGAAATTGGAGAAACGTTTGATTTAACAAGAGAACGTGTTCGTCAAATTAAAGAAAAAGCAATTCGTCGTTTAAAACATACTTCAAGATCTAAGATTTTGAAAACGTATATCGGACGATAGAAACATAAGAAAGCAGCTAAATAAGCTGCTTTTTTTATAAATACTAAAACACTTTATGAGAAACTTTATTTTACTATTTACTCTTATACTTTTTTCAACTTATACTTTCGGTCAAAAGAAAGTTGATCAAAATTTAGTTGGATTTTGGTCTTCTTCAATTCCTAAAACAAAAGCTGATCCTATTGATGGAAAATGGTTAATCAACCGTAAAAATGATGGAACATTTATTTTATATTTTGAGTTGTTGAGTGGTCGAGATTCTATTTATGCAAAAGAAACAGGAACTTGGTGGACAGATAATAATCAGTATTTTGAGGAAGGAAATGAATTAAACTTCAATGATATTTATTTGTATAAAATCAATGAAAATAAAATTGAGTATAGATTAGAAAAAGGAAAATTACCAAGAGGTTTTAAAACGACTAAATATTCAGAAGAAAAAAGTAATAATTTGACAGATTATTATGAAGAAAAGTATTCTGTATATAAAGCTAAAACCATGAAAAAAATCTTTGATATGGAAAGCTCTGTAGATGGGTTTGCATATGATCAGACAGATGGTGAAGCAGACGAACGTTTTGTAGGTATTTGGATAGGTTCGGAAAAAGATAATCAAGTGAAAGGATTATCTAAAGAATGGGCAATGACAAGAAATGCAGACGGAACTTTTGTTTTGGATTTTAAAACTAAAATGAAAGGAAGAAAAACAGAAAATTCTATAGAAAAAGGAAAATGGTGGGTAAAAGATAATAAGTTTTACGAATACCACGAAGATTCTGAATCAACAGATGTTTATGAGTTTCAGATTTTAAATGAAAATCAGATAAAGTTTAAAGCATTTAATATGGCTTTTGAACAAGAAAATGAAACGTACGAATTTATTGATACAAGAAAAAAATAAATGAAAAACTCCAACTAAATTTAGTTGGAGTTTTTTGTTATAATAATTTTCCGCTTAGTAAAATTGCAGCAATTGTAAAGTAGATAATCAATCCTGAAACGTCAACCAAAGTTGCAACGAAAGGCGAGGATGCTGTTGCGGGATCAAATCCAATTTTTCTCAAAATAAATGGAACTAAAGATCCAGAAAGTGTTCCCCATAAAACAATGACGATTAAAGATAAAGCGACTGTTAAAGCTACATATAGCCAATATTCTCCATAACTATAAATTCCAGTTTTTTGCCAAATTAAGATTCTGATAAAACCAACAAATCCTAGAATTGCACCTAAGATTAATCCCGAAGCAAACTCTTTCTTCATTACATACCACCAATCTTTTAGTTTCAATTCACCCAAAGCCATTGCTCGGATAATTAGTGAAGCCGCTTGAGAACCAGAATTTCCACCACTCGAAATAATCAATGGAACAAATAAAGCCAACACAACCGCTTTTTCGATTTCTTGGTCATAATAACTCATAGCAGAAGCAGTAAACATTTCGCCAATAAATAAGATAACCAGCCAACCTGCGCGCTTTTTGATTAATTCCGCAATAGGTGTTTTAGTATACGAAACATCCAATTCTTCCATACCTCCAAATTTCTGAATATCTTCTGTATCACGCATTTTCATACGATCCAAGATATCGTCAAATGTTACAATTCCGACCAAAACATCATTTTCTGTCACAATTGGCATCGCAGAACGATCGTATTTATCAAAAACTTCTAACGCATCTTCTAAAGGAGTTGTCGTCTTGATTGAAACAAAATTATGATCGATTAAATCTTCTACTTTAGTATCTTCATCAGCCAAAAGAATTTCGCCAATTTTTAAATCATCAATCAATCTATTTTTTCCATCAACAATAAAAATATACGTTAATGTTTCGGCTTTTTTTCCATACTTTTTGATGTGAGCCAAAACTTGTTTTACTGTATAATGTTCTTTTACCTGAATATAATTTGGTGTCATTAAACGTGCAATCGAATCTTCTTTGTATCCAATCAAATTCAGTGCTGTAGCACGTTCTTCAGGATTTAAAAGATTAATGGAATGTTTGATTAATTGATCTGGGAAATTTTCAAAAAGTTCTGTTCGGTCATCAGGATCAAGATTGTTCAAAACCTCGGCTAAATCTTCGTCCGTCAAACTTTTTACAATTTCGTACTGAATATCGGGTTCAAAATAGGAGAATACTTCAACTTTATCATCATTCAAAAGCGAGTAAAAAGCGATGTTTCTTTCTTTTACGTTCAGTGCAGTTAATTGTTCGGCAATATCTGCTGGATGTTGATTAAGCATATTATTTTCCATAAATTTGTTGTTTTTTATCCCGAGCTGCAAATTAAGTCTTTTTGAGATGAGAAGAAGTATAGATTGGCTACTTTTAAGCTAATTTTAATATAGAAAATCATGATGAACAAAGCTGATCAAAACCAAATGAAAGAATATATAAAATCTATGGATGTAGATGAACGATTTGTTGGAATTTGGTCTGGAACCGATCATGGGAAATTTTTTAAAGGTGAAACAAATAGTTGGATGGTCAATAGAAAAGCTGACGGCACAATGACGGTTAACTTTAAAACGATTTATAGAGATGATCGTGTAACTTTTTCTGAAGACGAAGGTGTTTGGTGCACGATTGGTGATGAATATTACGAGTTTAGAGATTCTGATGAGATGGCAGATATTTATACTTATATTTTTATGTCAAAAGATTCGATTCATTTTATCATCAACGAAGAATTGAAAGACGAAGAACCTTATAACTTTATTGATAATAGAGTTTTCTTGGATTAAAAATAATTTTACTGAATCATTTTTTCTGTTATATTCGTATTGTATTAATTAACACTGAAAATGAAAAAACTATTATTTACTCTCTTATTATCAACTTCACTATTTGCTCAAGAAAAAGCAACAGATTTGTTTAATGCAAACGTTAGTTTTATTGGAATCGGAATTCAATATGAAAAAGCTTTATCCGAAAATTTTACAGCTGTAGGATCTTTAGACTATTTGGGAGGTTTTAAATACAGTTATAGCGATTTTTATGGGAGTGATTTTGAGTATATTTTGACAACAAATATAGCTTTAGAAGGACGTTATTATTATAATTTTGACCGAAGAATTGACAAAGGAAAAAATACCAAAAATAATTCTGGGAATTATATTGCTGTAAAAGGAACTTATACGCCAGATTGGTTAACAATTTCTAATAGTGATAATTTAGGTGTTAATCCACAAGGTTCTATTACGTTCAATTATGGATTTAAACGTTCTTTTGCTCAAAACTTTTTTTATGAGTTTTATACGGGATTAGGACTTTCTCTTTATCAAGAAACATATACAAACTATGATTTTGATAATTATACAACATCAGAAGTAAAGAGTACAAATACAGGAGTTGCCTTAGACTTAGGCTTTCGAGTTGGTTACAATTTCTAAAAAAATATAAATCGTTGAGTTTTCAACGATTTTTTTATTTCATTACCTTTGCACCACAAAATACAAACAAACAACAAATAAGATTATGCCAATAGTAGCACCATCAATTTTAGCAGCCGATTTCGGAAATTTAGCAAAAGACATCGAAATGGTTAATAATTCTCAAGCCGAATGGTTTCATTTAGATGTAATGGACGGCGTTTTTGTTCCGAATATCTCTTACGGAATGCCAATTATTGAGAAAATAAATTCGTTAACAGATAAAGTTTTGGATGTACATTTAATGATTGTTGATCCAGATCGTTACATTTCAACTTTCAAACAAGTTGGTGCAGATATTTTGACTGTTCATTACGAAGCGTGTACACATTTACATCGTACAATTCAGGCTATAAAAGCTGAAGGAATGAAAGCAGGAGTGGCGCTTAATCCGCATACACCAGTATCTGTTTTAGAAGATGTGATTAACGATTTAGATTTAGTTCTAATCATGAGTGTTAATCCAGGTTTTGGAGGTCAAAAATTCATCGAGAATACATACAACAAAGTATCAAAATTGAAAAAAATGATTACAGAAGCAAATGCAAATGTTATCATCGAAATTGATGGAGGAGTTGGAGTACAAAATGCATCAAAATTGGTAGAAGCTGGTGCAGATGCTTTAGTTGCTGGTTCGGCAGTTTTCAATGCTGAGGATCCAACAGCATATATCGCGGAATTACAAAAAGCTTAATAAAAATAGTATTGAGATGTGAGAAATTAGAATTGAGAAGTTCATATTTTTTCCTTCAACTATTTAAAATAAATAATATAAAAACTGAATCAGAAATGATTCAGTTTTTTTGTTGATTAATCCTGAACTTTTTTCAGGATCCTCATCAAGTTAATCAAACAATTTTCTTATTAAAATCTTAACTTTGTTGCATGAATTTTTCGAAAGACAACCCAAAAAAGATTTATACGATTGATGAAATCAAAGATAAAATGGCAAAATATTGCCTTTATCAAGATCGTTGTCATTGGGAAGTAGAGAAAAAACTACGCGATTTTGATTTGATTCCAGAAGCGAAAGATGAGATTCTTTTTAAGTTAATTCATTACGGATTTCTAAATGAAGAACGATTTGTTCATAATTTTGTTCGAGGAAAAGTCAATCAAAAAATGTGGGGAAGAAATCGTCTTCGTCAAGAATTAAAAATGCGTCAAATTGATCAAAAATTAATTGAAAAAGCATTTAAAGAAGAAATTGATTTGGATAAATATTGGAATAATTTATTGCATTTAACACAAAAAAAGTTCAATTTATTAGCTTCTGAGCGAGAATCTTTCAAGAAAATAAACAAAGTAAAAGCATATTTAGCGTACAAAGGCTACGAGTTTGATTTGATGAATGATGCTATAGAAACAGTGAAAACAAAAGAGTAATACAATTCATCCGTAAAATTCGACAATTCGGTTAATAATTTTTAAAATTAAAAAAGACTTCACTTAATTTTATTCCATAATAAATAAACACATTATGGAAAATTTAGTCAAAATCATTATTTACATTCACGCTTTTTTTGGAGGAATTGGTTTAGTTGCTGGTACAGCTGTTATGATTATAAAAAAAGGAAATTCGACACACAAAAAAGTGGGAAAAATATTTTCGATTGGTATGTTAGTCAGTTCTGTTCTTTCGTTAATTATTTGTGCTTTTCCAAATCACCACAATTCTTTTCTTTTAATGATTGGTATTTTCACGATTTATATGATTTTGATTGGAAATAGAATTCTAAATTATAAGCGTAAAAATTATTCTAATAATTTGGATAAAATCATTTCTGGAGCAATGTTTATCACATCTATTGTGATGATTGTTTTTGGATTACTTCCACTTTTCAAAAGCAATGCAATTGGATTATTGTATTTAATTTTTGGGTTTTTAGGAGGATTTATGTCTTATCGAGATTTTGTTTTTTACAAGAATACAGAGAATTATAAAAAATGGACAATGAATCATGTTGGAAAAATGGTTGGTGCTTATATCGCTTCAGTAACAGCGTTTTTGGTTGCAGGCGCTGGATTTGGAGATAATATTTATTTTTGGATTGTGCCTTCAATTATCGGAACGATTTATATTTTTTCTTGGTCAAAAAAACTAAATAAAAAAGTTGCAGTGAATTGATTATCTTTAATTAAAACACTTGTATGAAATATATTTATTCAGTTTTAATTCTTTTGTTTTTCTTTGGTTGTCAAACAAACAAGATTAATTCGATTCCAAAAGAAATCAAAAATAAAAATTTTTATCAAGCATTAGAACAAGCAACTATAATAGCTAAATCAAATCATCTGAATGTCGAAAATATAGGAATTATTTTTACAGAGGATAACTTGTACATTTATATTTCTGAAACAAAAGAAATTAATTTGAATAGTGATTACAAATATTTACAAACTAAAATAAATGGTATAATTTATAAATTAATAGTCAATCAAGATGATAAAATTGTTGAAGGATTTGTAGATATAAATAAAGCAATTAAAGTACCTTTTGAAGAAACTGATATTTTTGAAGATGAAATAAAAGGTTATAAAATTAGATTTCAAAGAGATTTAGAATCTAATCAATTTATTTTGCAAAGATTATCACATTATTACGAGTATGATAAAGATTTTATTTTAGAAGAAGATAAAAAATATTTTCCAAATATTAAGATAATTTTACCTGAACCAATAAATGAACCACAAACAGAATCAGAATAAACCATAAAAAAAACGAATTTCGAAACTCGAAATTCGTTTTTACTATTTCTAATATTTACCTAATTCTTTTTCAAATTCTTGCAGATAATTTGCCAAATGAAAACCATCTACAAAACCATGATTCGCCTCAACCGAAACAGGCATATACATTTTATCGTTTTGCGTATACGCTTTTCCAAAAATAATTCGCGGAATAGATTCTCCTGTTCCAAAGTTACTTGGTTGCACTAATCCCGTAAATCTCGACCATGGAAACGTAGAATGACGAACCAAGCCAATGGTAATTTCTTCATTTTTGATGTGCAAACCAACCGAATTTTCTACACTTTGTATTTGCTCTTGAAGTTGTGCGTTAAATGCATTAAAATCTTCGGTAAAATTCATCAACGCAAAACCAAAAGTTCCGTCTTTTCTACCAATTGTTGTTCCGCAATCTAAATGATCGTACACAAAAATTTCATCATCTTCGATGCGATATTTAAACTCATTAATCTTATTTTCTGCCAACATCGAGCAATGTAAATAGACTGCGAAAAAAGACAATTTATTTGCTTTGGCAAATTTGTACGCTTTAGAACATTCAACCTCCGCAACAACTCCGACATACGGATTATCCATTTTCGAGAACATATTAAAATGCTCTATACGATTCCAACCTTCAGGATTAAATTTCTGTTTCATTGATGCAAAGTTAAAAATAGGATTTACAATTACTTCAATCTTTTTTGTTGATATGCATCACCAATTACATTCAGAGTCACGCCTAGAATAATCATAAAAATTCCTAAAGCCAAACTCAACGAAAAATCTTCACCAAAGATCATAACACTTACAGCAACGGCAACCACAGGTTCTGATGCGCCAAGAATAGAAGTGGCTGTAGAACCAATGTTTTTAATTGCATAAATCAAAGCGATGCTCGAAACAACTGTCGTAACAAACGCAAATATAAAAAAGTTGAAGGTTAATTCTAATGATGGTAAAATGAAGGATTCTTTGTGAATAATCATTTTGTTGCGTAATAAATCGTTGTAAATAGAAACGAATAAAAGCTTAATGTAAAGCCTTTTATATCTCGTACTTTCGATTTGTTGACTGTCACAATATATAATCCGTAACCCAAAGCACTGATAAAAACAATTCCTAATCCGATTGGATTTAGCTCGAATTTTCCTTCTTTGAAACTTAGTAAAATTACACCAGCCAGTACAAAAACAATGGCTACAATAGTTGAAATTGTAATTCTTTCTTTGAAGAAAACAGCCATTATGATGGCAACAATCAACGGATAAACGAATAATAATGTGGAGGCAATTCCAGGAGTTAAATAATCATAACCTAAAAATAAGGCATCCGCTGAGATTCCGTACAATAATCCTAAAATGATTAAAAATGGAATCTGTTTCACATCTATTTTGAATGATTGTTTTTTGATGAATAAATATGTTCCGACAATCAATGCAGAAAAAAAGAATCGATAGAATAATGTGGTATCCATCGAAAAATTTGCTTGTTTTATAGGAAGGATAAATAATGGAATTAATCCATAAGATATGGACGATATTAGCCCATATGCGTAACCTTTGAATTTCATTTTTAATAGAAAAAACGAAGTTCGAATTTCGAACTTCGTAATTGATTAGTATTTATTAAAATTTATTTTCTCGTAAAATCTAAATCTTGGAAATCGTAACTGAAATCTGTTAACGGAGAAATGGCTCTCATTTTGAAACCTGTCATTTTTCCATCTTTCATTTCTGCATAAACAAAAGCGTCTGCATGGAAATAACGATTGTACCATTTTACTGCAAAAGTATTGTCTTTGTAAAATGACATTTCACCAGTTAATTGAGGCGAACGTTTCGATTCAAAAATGATTTTTCCTTTCTTTTCATAAATTACAACATCACCAAACCAATTGTCTTTATACGTTCCGATTACGCTTTTTGAATCAAATTTGATGGCTTTATTTTTTTGATTTGCTTCAACTGTTTTCCAAACTTCATCAGTAATAACATCGGCTTCTTCCACATTTTTCTTCATCATATCATCATACGTTTTTACCCAATCTGTAGATGGATTTTTTAAGTAAAAATCTTTGATTGTATTCGAAATTGCTCGGAAAGCTGCACCCGATTGTTGGTTAGTCAAAATCACAATTCCTAATTTTTCTTGAGGATAAAACATCGTTTGTGTTACAATTCCTTCCAATCCACCAGTATGCGAAACTTCCAATTTTCCGTTCATATCCTGCAATTGCCATCCCAAACCATACGCTTTGAATAATGAATTATAAGGTGGAGTTGTACGATTTGGTTGTAAAGTTTGTGGCGTAATCATTTCGTTCATTTGTTTTTCAGAAATAATTTGTTTTCCGTTCACTTTTCCTTTATCCAAATTGAATTGCAACCATTTTGCAAGATCATCTACATTCGAATAAATTCCTGCAGCTGCATCAAAAATGGTGTTCGTATAACGATCAATCACTTGTAATTTTCCGTCAATCGGAACGTGTGGATCAATTGCATTTTTCTTGTCTTTTACTAAGTGCCAATTCGCCGCTGTATTCGTCATTCCAATTGGTTCTAACAATCTTTTTGTTACAAAATCTGTCCAAGATTGCCCCGAAACTCGTTCAATCACAACTCCTGCAATAATGTATAATAAATTATCGTAATCATATTTGACACGAAAATCTGAAACTGGTTTTAAAAACTGAATATTAGAAATAATATCTTTAGGAGTGAAATTGTGTCCATCAGGCCAAACCATCAAATCTCCTGCGCCCAAACCTAATCCACTGCGATGCGTTAATAAATCACGAATTGTGAACTCTTTGGTTACATAATCGTTGTACATCTTGAATTCAGGAATGTGCGTAATCACTTTATCATCCCACTTTATTTTTCCTTCATCAACCAAAATTGCCAAGGCCGCTGCTGTAAAAGCTTTCGAGTTAGAAGCAATTCCAAAATTTGTATTAGACTTAACTTTTTCTCCCGTTTTAAGCGATTTTACACCATAACCTTTCGAATGTACAATTGTTCCATCTTTGATAACCGCAACAGACATTCCAGGAACATCAAAAGTTTTCATGGCATTTTCTGTGACTTGATCAATGGTTTGATTCGAAATATTTTGTCCAAAAGCTGTAAAAGAAGCTAATGTGATTGTTGATAAAAGTATATTTTTCATGTGTGAGTTTGAATTTTCACGAAGTTAGAAATTTTTATTCATCAGCTTATAGCTTTTAGTAAAATATCAAAAATAGAGGATCAATTAATTTTGAATGATTTAAAACTAAATTATAATCAAGTATAAAGTAATTTACAATTAATTAAAAACGTAAATTAGTTAAAAATAATTTAATGAAAATAGCTTTCTTTTCGTCTAAGCCTTATGACAAAACTTTTTTTGAGGCTGAAAATAAAAATTACGGTTTTGAACTTAATTTTTATGAAACACATTTAGGTCCGCATATCGTAAACGCGATTGAAGATGAACACGCTGTTTGTGTGTTTGTGAATGATAAAGTGAATCGACAAGTCATTGAAATTTTAGCAAAAAAAGGCGTTAAAATTATAGCTTTGAGATGTGCTGGTTTTAACAATGTCGATTTGGAAGCTGCGAAAGAATTTGGAATTAAAGTTTGTCGCGTCCCTGCATATTCTCCTGAGGCAGTGGCAGAGCATACAATGGCGATGTTGTTAACATTGAACCGAAAAACGCATAAAGCTTATAATCGCGTTCGTGAACAAAATTTTGCATTGAACGGTTTGCTTGGTTTCAATCTTTTTCAAAAGACAATTGGAATTGTTGGAACAGGAAAAATTGGAAAGGCTTTTGTCAATATTGCGAAAGGTTTTGGTTGCAAAATAATTGCGTATGATTTGTATCCAGATCAAGAATTGATGAATAATGGCGTGGAATATGTTGAGCTGGATAAGTTGTTTAAAAGCTCAGATATTATTTCGTTGCATTGTCCGTTGACGCCAGAAAATCATTACATGATTAATCAAGAAACGATTGCGATGATGAAAGATGGCGTAACGATTATTAATACGAGTAGAGGCGGATTAATCAATACACATGAAGCGATTGAAGCTTTGAAAAATCATAAAATTGGTTATTTGGGAATTGATGTTTACGAGCAAGAAGAAAAATTATTTTTCAAAGATTTATCGGCAGAAATTATTCAAGATGATATGATTCAACGATTGATGAGTTTTCCAAATGTTTTGGTCACTGCGCATCAAGCTTTTTTTACACAAGAAGCGTTGGAACAAATTTCAGAAATTACGATGCGAAGTATTTTAGAAATTTTAGAAAAAGGTTCAACAGATGAGGTTGTGATGTTATAAATTATCTAAATGAGTGGATTTGAAACCATCATATTTTTTGAGACCAAATCCTAAAAAACGATCTAACGCAATATGAGCGAAAAAAATTAATCCAATCATTAAACACCATTCAATGTGTAAAAAATAACCAATGAGAATCAATGAAATTGTCGTAAAATAATTATGAATAAAATTATAAGATATTGCGCCAATCTTATTTCCAAAAAGATAACCTAACATAAAAATATCGGGAGCAAGAAAAAGAATTGCAAACAAAAACCAGGAATAATCAAGTTTATAATAGATGATTAGCGTTACAATTAAAATTGCTAATTGTTCTAATTTTAATAAATTTTTCATAATGTTGATGCTTAATTTATTAGTATAAATATTTTACCAATTGTTACAAAAAAAGCCGTTCATTAGAACGGCTTTTGGTATATAAAAAGAATTTTAATCATTCAATTTCAAAACAGCTAAGAATGCAGATTGGGGAACTTCTACACGTCCAATTTGACGCATTTTCTTCTTACCAGCTTTTTGTTTTTCTAATAACTTACGTTTACGAGAAATATCACCACCATAACATTTTGCAGTAACGTCTTTACGTAATGCTTTGATTGTTTCACGCGCAATAATTTTTGCACCAATCGCTGCCTGAATTGGAATATCAAACTGTTGACGAGGAATTAATTCGCGTAATTTTTCACACATTTTCTTTCCAATATTGTAGGCATTATCAACGTGAATTAAGGCAGATAAAGCATCTACAACTTCACCGTTAATCATGATGTCAACTTTTACCAATTTTGAAGCTTTCATTCCAGAAGGTGCATAATCAAACGATGCATATCCTTTTGAAATAGATTTTAATCGATCATAAAAATCGAAAACAACTTCAGCCAAAGGCATATTGAAAATCATTTCTACTCTATGTTGAGTTAAATAGTTTTGAGATTGTAATTCACCACGTTTCTCAATACATAAACTCATTACAGGACCTACGAATTCAGATTTTGTAATGATTGCTGCTCGAATATATGGTTCTTCAACACGATTTAATCCTGATGGATCTGGTAATTCAGATGGATTATGAACCGGAATCATTTTTTCTGGATCTTTTTCCAAGTACGCTTCATACGAAACGTTAGGAACAGTTGTAATTACCGTCATGTTGAACTCACGTTCTAAACGCTCCTGAATAATTTCTAAGTGTAACATTCCTAAGAATCCACAACGGAAACCGAAACCTAAAGCAGCAGAAGATTCAGCTTCAAAAGTTAATGAAGCATCATTCAAACGTAACTTTTCGATAGAAGCACGCAAATCTTCGTAATCTTCTGTGTCAACCGGATAAATACCAGCGAAAACCATTGGTTTTACTTCCTCGAAACCATCAATAGCTTCGCTTGCAGGATTCTCAACTAATGTAATTGTATCTCCAACTTTTACCTCAGAAGCTTCTTTAATTCCAGAAATAATATAACCTACATCTCCAGTTTTAATGACTTTCTTCTCAACTTGATTCAGTTTTAATGTTCCAATTTCATCGGCACCATATTTTTTGTTGGTAGCCATGAATTTTACTTGATCTCCTTTTTTGATTTCTCCATTTACCACTTTGTAAAAAGCTTCAATTCCTCGGAAAGGATTATAAACAGAGTCAAAAATCAAGGCTTGTAACGGTGCATCTGGATCACCAACTGGTGCAGGAACTTTCTCGATAATTGTGTGTAACAATTCTAACACACCTTCACCTGTTTTTCCACTTACACGCAAAACATCTTCGGGATCACAACCAATCAAATCAACAATATCGTCTGTTACTTCTTCTGGATTTGCAGAAGGTAAATCGATTTTGTTCAAAACTGGAATGATTTCCAAATCATTTTCTAAAGCCAAATAAAGGTTAGAAATGGTTTGTGCTTGTATACTTTGTGCAGCATCTACAATTAACAAAGCTCCTTCACAAGCGGCAATCGAACGAGAAACCTCGTAAGAAAAATCCACGTGACCAGGAGTGTCAATTAAATTTAAAATATATTTTTCACCATCTTTTTCATATTCCATTTGGATGGCGTGCGATTTAATTGTGATTCCGCGTTCGCGTTCCAAATCCATATCGTCTAAAGTTTGATTTTGTAACTCACGATCAGAAATCGTGTTTGTTACTTGCAATAAACGATCGGCCAAGGTACTTTTACCATGGTCAATATGGGCGATAATACAGAAATTACGGATATTTTTCATATTCTATTTGTCGAATAGGCAAAAATAATCTTTTCCGTGCAGACTGCAAGTATTTTGAAAAATATTATGAATTATATTTTAATAAATTAACGAGAGTTGAAGTGTGTTTTTTACTAAAAAATAAATCTAGGCAATTATCCGATGAAAAAAAGTATATAATTCATCTTCTTTTACTAGACCAAATTTTTGTTTCAAACGATACTTTGTTATTCGTACACTTTTTGGTTCAATATTAAGAAGAGTTGCAATTTGTTTGGTGTCTAAACCAAGATAGATATACGAACAATATTTCAAATTAAGAGGTGTTAGTTTTTGCTTAGAATGCTCGTTTAGCGTTTTGAAAAAGTTTGAATGTAATTCTTGAATTCTAAATTTAGCACTTTCAAAATCATTATCCATTAAATTTTCTTCTCGCATAACTTGTTTTAAATTGATAGAAGAATCATTTCCATTTTTTTGTAGTTTCCGCTTGATCTTGATTGTACAAATCGGTTGAATAATCAGTTGCTTTTTTCTGAAATTCAAATATAGCCGAGTCAACCTAAGTTTAGCATATTCATTATTCCCATAATTAACGAAGCCTATATTATGTATTCAACAAAAGAAATTGTTTTTAATAATCTCTTTTGTGTTTATATGAATTTTAAACCTAATTTTATCCTTATGAAAATCAGCACAAAATGAGGAGATTACTATTTTTTGTTATTACTTTTTTTACATTTATTCAACTTTCTGCTCAAACGACTCGAAATTTGAATTTAGAGAATTGGACTTTTCAACAAAAAGGAGATTCAAAATGGCTGAAAGCTGAGATTCCTGGTTCTGTTCATACCGATTTGATGTTAAATAATATTATTCCAAATCCTTACAAAGACGTTAATGATGCAAAAGTGCAATGGGTAGAAAACGAAGATTGGAACTACAAAACTTCTTTTGATTTGACTGAAGCCGAACGAAAAGCGCAAAATATTCAGTTAAAATTTAATGGATTGGATACATATGCAAAAGTTTTTCTGAACGGAAAATTAATTCTGGATGCGAATAATATGTTTCGAATTTGGGAAGTTTCGGTCAAAGATTTACTGAAAGATAAAAATAATTTGCTCGAAATACAATTCAAATCGTCGCCTAATGAAGGAAAACGATTAGCAAATCTTCTTCCATATAAATACCAGAAGGTGAGCGTGTTTTTACTCGAAAAGCGCAATATCAGTATGGTTGGGATTGGGGACCAAGATTGGTAACGGTTGCGATTTATAAACCAATTGAACTTATTTCTTGGAATAATTTAAAACTGAATGACTTGTCTTATGAAATTGTCAAATTGGATAAAAATCAAGCGAAAGTAAAGTTTAAATTTATTATCCAATCGGAACAAAATACAGCTGTAGAAATTAATTTTAATCAGAAAATAATCACTCAAAAATTAACCAAAGGAATTAATCATTTTTCGATTGATGAAACGATTCACAATCCAAAATTATGGTGGCCAAATGGAATGGGCGAACAGTATTTATACGATTATCAATTCAAAATTAAACAAGGGAATGAACAGATATTTAAGTATTTAAAATTTGGTTTACGTACGATAGAATTGGTACAAGAAAAAGACGAAGTTGGCTCTAGGTTTTATTTTAAAGTGAATAGGGTTCCAACTTATATAAAAGGTGCAAATTATATTCCGCAAGATAATTTTGTTTCACGAGTTTCAAAAAATGATTATGAAAAGTTGATAAATAGTTCGGTTGAAGCCAATATGAATATGATTCGTATTTGGGGTGGTGGAATTTATGAGGACGATTATTTTTATGAATTATGCGACGAAAAAGGTTTGTTGGTTTGGCAAGATTTTATGTACGCTTGTGCTTTTTATCCTGGCGATCAAGATTTTCTTCACAATGTAAAACAAGAAACAATTGATCAAGTGAATCGCCTAAAAAATCATACTTCTATTGCGCTTTGGTGTGGAAATAATGAAATTGATGAAGCGTGGAAAAATTGGGGATATCAGAAACAAATGGGCTGGTCGAAACAAGATTCGTTGAGTATTTGGAAAGATTATCAAACGACTTTTCATTATATTATTCCGAATGTTTTAGATTCGATTTTACCAAAATCAGAGAATCGCTATTGGCCGTCTTCACCTTCGGTTGGTTGGGGAAGAAAAGAAAGTTTGACGCAAGGAGATTCGCATTATTGGGGCGTTTGGTGGGGAATGGAATCGTTTGAAACGTATGAAAAAAAAGTTCCACGTTTTGCTTCTGAATATGGTTTTCAAGGAATGCCAACGTTGAAAACGGTGAAATCAATGTTTTCTGAAAAAGATACATTGAGTAAAAATTCTGCAATAATTTTAGCGCATCAAAAACATCCAAAAGGTTGGGAAACAATCAACGAATATATGCAGCGAGATTATGTTGTTCCGACCGATTTTGTGCAGTATAACTACGTTTCTCAATTGTTACAAGCACGCGGAATTCAGTTGGCAATTGAAGCACATCGACGTGCAAAACCTTATAATATGGGAAGTTTGTATTGGCAATTGAATGACGTTTGGCCAGTAACTTCGTGGTCGTCTTTGGATAAATTAGGAAATTGGAAAGCGTTACATTATCAAGTGAAAAGAAGTTTCGAAAATGTGCTAATTTCAGTAGAAAAAGAAGAAAATGTGTACAAAATTTATATCGTAAATGACTTATTGAAAGATTTGAAAGGAAAAGTAAAATTTTCTGTGGTAGATTTTAATGGAAATAAACATTGGACTAATGATAAAGATGTAATTATTTTATCAAATTCTTCAACCAAGATAATGGAATTAACTGATGAAATTTTGAAAGGAACTTCTTCAACTAAAGCTTTTCTTCGAATTGAATTTGAATCAAATGGAGAAAAGTATTCGAGAAATTATTTCTTCGAAAAACCGAAAGATTTAGCTTTAACAAAATCAACAATTAAAATCAAAAAGATCAGTCATAACCAATTCGAAATTTCGACAAATGTTTTGGCAAAAGATGTTTATTTACTTGATGAAAATAATCAATTTGATGATAATTTTTTTGATTTAATTCCGAATGAATCTCGTATTATTAGTGGAAAAAACACAATTCAGAATCTAAAAATTTATTCGTTGTATGATACAATGAATGTTAAAAATCAATAATATTTTTCTCCCTATTTTTAGTGAAATTTCACAAAGGATTTGGAAATGTGAATTTTATTGACTTAAATTTGCACTGATAAAAATCATAACGTATAACAATTTAATAACGAAGAAATAAAATGTTCAAAGAAACGACATATCAGTTTTTAGCTATTGCAACAGATTTTGCAATGAGCATTCTTCGTGCTTATAAATCGTAAATAATTTACTTATTATATCAAAAGCCCGGAGGATTCTTCGGGCTTTTTCTTTTATTATTCCATTCTAGATTCAGAATAACTTCTAAAAACTTCCGAAGAAGAAATAGTTAGCGCTAATTATTTCAAAATAATTATTTGCAATTAAATAATCCATTTTATGGAAGATTCAATTTTCTTTTCTACTCAATTACGAACAAAAAGAGCGAGGAAAAGAAGTGTAAAAACAACGAAAGAAAAAAATGTAAGAGAGAAATATAAACGTCAAAAAGAAATTTTTAAAGAACAAAAAGAAATTCCGCTTGTTCTTTTAAAAGAGCCGTGTCAAAAAGGTTTTGAGCGATATTTTGTATTGAGAGAAGATATTAAAAAAGAAAATGAGATTGAGTTTTTTACTCAAATTCTAAAGAAAATAAATACTTCTCAATATGCAGAAACGCGAAAGTTTGTAAAAAAACGAAAACGAAACGGAAAGCGAATTTATGTTCAGAGAATTCAAGAGTTGAAACAATTGCAACCTTACGAATATTCAGGTCCGTATTCAATTTTGAATGATGAAGAACGTCTATATTTTGTGTGTATTCAGGTGTATGATCCCAAGACAAAACGTTTCAAAGGAATTTATGAATTTCTACAACCGTGGCGTTTTCGATTGATTATAAAACCAAATATGATTACGTATTACAAACCGCTTGATATTGATTTGAAGCGCGAAGAAGCGCAAATCGATCATTTTTTTGACAAGTATAAAAATCAAGGAATCCTTTTAAAGAAAATAGTTGGAGGAGGGTATTCGTATGAACGAAAACCAAAATTTAAAAATCCTTTTACAAAAAGGAAATTTTTTAATAATAAAAATTTAGCGATTGAAATCGCTGAAATGCTGATGGAAAAAGAACATCAGTTATCTAAAAGATATTAATCATGGGAAATAAAATCTCTGGAAAGGACTTTATAAAAATAGGCTTTCCAAAAAATAATTCGATCAATATTGCAATTGGGCAAATTCATCGATACAGAAAAAAAGAAAAGAAACAAACGATTATTAACGAAGCAAAAGAAGTTTTACTTGAGCCAGAAAAATACATCGGTCACGGAATTTGGGGAAAAGTTGCGGAAGGATTAATAAAACCAGTTGAGGTTAGATTACAAGAATTAAAAACAACGCGTTCACCTTTTTCGATTTTTGGAGAAAATGAAATTGACGAGCAAGCAAAATTTCAATTATATGATGCATTGAAATTGCCAATTTCGGTAAAAGGAGCTTTGATGCCAGATGCGCATTCGGGGTATGGATTGCCAATCGGAGGTGTCTTAGCGACGGATAATGCGGTGATTCCTTATGGAGTTGGTGTGGATATTGGTTGTAGAATGAGTCTTTCGGTTTACGATTTGCCAGCTAGTTTTTTGAAAGGAAAATCGCATAAATTGATTCAGATTTTGCAAGATCATACCAAATTCGGAATGTATGAAACGCATAAACTAAAAGCGGATCATGAAATTTTTGAACGTTCTATTTTTGATGAAATTCCAATCTTGAAAAGTTTAAAAACAAAAGCTTATCAACAATTAGGAACTTCTGGTGGAGGGAATCATTTTGTTGAATTTGGGATTGTGAAATTAGATGAGGTAAAACCTGAATGGAACTTGATTCCAGGAGAATATTTGGCTGTTTTATCGCATAGTGGTTCGCGTGGTTTGGGTGCAAATATTGCAAAACATTATACGTATTTGGCGACGAAACAATGTCCACTTCCGAAGCAAGTTCAGCATTTGGCTTGGTTAGATTTGGACACGTACGATGGCCAAGAATATTGGGCAGCGATGAATTTGGCTGGCGAATATGCCAAGGCTTGTCACGATGATATTCACCGAAGAATTGCGAAAGCTTTGGGAAAACGTATCGTTTTTAACATCGAAAATCATCACAATTTTGCGTGGAAAGAAATGGTTGAAGGAACGGAACGAATTGTTCATCGTAAAGGAGCGACGCCAGCTGGAAAAGGAATTTTAGGAATTATTCCAGGTTCGATGACCGCGAACGGTTACATTGTTGAAGGTTTGGGAAATGAATTGAGTATTAATTCGGCTTCGCATGGTGCGGGACGAAAAATGTCGCGTGCGAAATGTAAATCAACAATTACTAAAAGTTTTATGAATTCACAATTGAAAGATGCAGGAATTGAGCTGATTGGCGGAAGTGTAGATGAAGCACCTTTGGCATATAAAAACATAAAAACGGTGATGAATTTACAGACTGAATTAGTGAAAGTGTTGGGAACTTTTACACCGAAAATTGTACGAATGGATAAATAATGATGAGGAAAAAAATTATTCAACTTACATCGGGTAGAGGACCAGCGGAATGCAATTTTGTGGTGACTAATGTTTTTAAAAAGTTTTCGGAAGCGTGCACAAAATCTGAAATTAAGTTTGACATAATTGAAAGAGAAATGGATAAAGATTTTCATCAACTTTCATCTGTGATTATAGAACTTGAAGGAAATGATTTAAACACGTTTTTAAAAACTTGGCTTGGAGCAATTTTATGGATTGGTAAAAGTCCATACCGAAAATTTCATCAACGAAAAAATTGGTTTATTGGTTGTTTTGAATTAGAAATTCCGAAAGAAAATTCAATCAATCCGAATGAAATTATATACCAAACAATGCGAAGCTCTGGAAATGGTGGACAAAATGTAAACAAAGTAAATTCGGCTGTTCGTGCGATACATCAACCAAGTGGAATTTCAGTTGTTTCGATGGATTCGCGTTCACAACATCAGAACAAAAAAATTGCAACAACTCGTTTGTTATTGAAATTACAAGGATTTGAAACCAATAAATTGAAGGACTTGGTTCAAAAAAAATGGAATAATCAAACGTCTATTGCAAGAGGGAATCCTGTGAAAATATTCAGAGGAGATAAATTTAGTGAATAAAAAAAAGCCGCTCAATGAGCGGCTTTTAGTTTATTTTTTCAAAATAGCTTGGATAATTCCTTCCAAATTTTCATTGAATTCGAGCAATTGAGCAAAAACTTTATCGTCTTTATTCAAGCCACCGTGTTTGTTATTTTTTACAAAGGTTGCTTTTATCGTTTCCCAACGTTCTTTTTCTTTAGCAGTTATCAAACCTGCAATTTCTTTTAATCGCAACAAATTCGATTCTGTATCTGTTGTCAATGTTTGCGATTCACTTTCGTAATGCGCTAAAATAGTTTCGTTAATTTCTTTTTCGTTCATCATTGGAACAATTTTCGAAACCAATTTTGACATATTTCTGTACGAACCTTGCATTTTGAAAGGCGGTTCCGTTCTGTAATCATCTTGCATTGCTGCGCTCGAAATATAATTTTGATTGACTTTTACGACAATATTTCTAATCTTAATCACATGTTTTAGAACTGCAATAAAATCATCAATTTCTTGTTTCAAATAATTGCCTTCCAAATCCGGAAGTTGTTCTTGATTTTCGGTTACAAAATTTGTTAACTTGTAAAAATCTGTCAAACTTTTCGAAACAATTTTATCCAAATAAGGATTATCGCCTGTCGCATTTTCTATCAAACTTAAGTTGAACAACGTTTCAGTATCACCAATTACATCGCCCAAATTATACACATCTGCACGATTGGCTAACATATCTGGAATCTGAAATTTAGAACCGCTTTCCGTATATGGATTTCCAGCCATTACAATGCAAAAACGTTTTCCACGTAAATCGTAGGTTTTACTTTCTCCTTCGAAAATTCCATCAATTTTTCGCTGTCCATCGGCTAATGAAATAAATTTCTGTAAAAATTCTGCACTCAAATGCTGAATATCGTCCAAGTACAACATTACATTATCAGCCATTTCAAACGAAAGATTTATTTTTTTCAATTCCTCTCTTTCTCCAGAAGTTTTGGCTTCGATTGGATCGATTGACGTAATGTTGTGTCCAATTGTAGGTCCATTTACTTTCACAAAATGTAAGCCCATCGTTTTGGCCAAATATTCCATCAAGGTTGTTTTTCCATAACCTGGCGGTGAAATTAACAACAACATTCCCATGCGCGCAGTGCGTTTGTTTTCGCCTGCTGTTCCCAATTGTTTGGCTAGATTATTTCCGATTAAAGGAAAATAAACTTCGTTGATTAATTTATTTCGAACAAATGATGTTAAAACTTTTGGTTCAAATTCTGCGATTTTTAAATCCTTTTCATAAGCTTTCGAAATTTCTTCTTTTAACTTTTGGAATGATTTAAAATTTGGAACATCAACAGTTGAAAAATGCTCTAATTTAGAAATGATTTCATGATAATTTTGTGTATAAATACCATCAATTATTACGGTATGATTTCCTTTTAAATCTTCAATTATAATAGATGAATTTCCATTTATTAACTGAAATTTATCTTTAGAAAACAATAACATCGTTGCTACTTCATTTACAACATTTCTGTAAGTTGAAAAATTTTCATTTTCATCGATAAAAGAATGAATCCAGTTTTCGATCAAGTAAAATTTTTCGGTTGAAGAAAATTGTTCATCTGCAATCAACGCATTAAAATCATCTGAATTTTTATTTTTCTCTAAGTAATTAATGAATTCTTTTCGAAAATTTTCAGCTTCATTACTCATCGAAAAAGCTTGATATTTTGTGAAAGTTCTAAACAAATAATTGGCAACTTTTTCTGAAGTTGTTATTGTTTTATCCCATTCAGTTTCCCAATTTTCAAAAAGCGATTTGATTTCATTTAGAATATTTTCAAATCGAGTTGAATTCGGAAAATTTTTCAAAATTAATTGAGCCGAATTAATCATTGCATTCAACTTATCTTGCAAATTCTTTTCTAAAGAATGGCAAAAAATTTGAGCAGTTGTACGAGTTGGCGCATCAAATTGCAACACATCTAATTTCGAATTTATGTTGACCAATTCAGTAAAAATTCGAAACGCATCAAAATTGTGAACGCCTTTTATATAACCTTCCGAATAATTTTGTTCAATGATTTGATTGATAAATTTTTCAGCATCAAAATCGTTTTCATTTCTTGCTAAAAAAGCTTGATAAGCTAAATATTCAGCACGATAAACCAATTGATTTTCCGAAACAAATTCTTGGTTCCAAATATCTTGGTAACGATAAATCTCATCGTTTTTAACTTTTTGATAGAAACTTGTACCTGTTAAATGATAAAATAATTCGTTGTTACGATTCAACAATGTCAGCGCTAATTGCTGCGTATTGACCGTAAATTTATTTTGACCAAGCGCAATAATATTTTGCCCATCAACAAAAAGTTCAGTTTTATCTCGTAAAACACGAAGCGTATCTTCTTGCGATTTTTTTAATAGATTTTCAAGGTTTTCGGCTTTCGAAACATCTTTTAAATCCTTCAATTCTTGAATGATTTGACGCATTTTGTCAATCATTAAATCCGAAGAATAAAACGCTAAAATTTCTTCTTTCTCAGAAAAAGTTTTGGCTTTATTTTCGATATTTTTCAAGACGCGCAAGCCAATTTGTTCTAATGAATTGGTGCGTTTGTTGGTTTGTTCAACTAATTGTTCACGTTTCGAATTGAATGCCTTGATAATTTCGTCGCGCTTATCTGCAATTTTCAAGGCGAAATCATCAAAATCAGAAAATTTACTTTCTAATTCTTCAAGTTGAACAATTATTTTTGTATTGTATTCTTCCGTTTTTTCGGCAGTTGTTGATAATTCTAAAAAGTTAACCACACTTTGTTCTAACAACGTGATTTGAGCAGAAAATTCTGCAACAGCTTCTTTGCTTTTTAACGCAGAAGTTTGACGTGTTAATTGGGCACGAACTTCGTTAAGCGAAGCAAAAATGACAGAAATTTTTTCAATAATTTTTGTCGTTTGCGTGGCGTCTTCAATTTTTAAACTGTTCAGAATATCAATCAATAATTCTAATTCTGAGGCAATTTTAAGACAGGCTTCTTCGATAACTTTCGCATCAATGACTTTTTCGATAGAAGCTACTAAGTTTTTCTGTTCAGCAACTTTTTCTTCGTATGGAATTAGTGCTTCATCCAATAAAAGAAACTCAATTGTTTTGGTTGATAAATTTTCGTTTACCTCTTGCAATCGGTTTTCTAATTCTTGAACACGCTCTAAATTGATGTAGCGAATTGAACGTAAATCAATAACTTTTCCTTGAATTTTACGAGCCTCAGCTAAATGTTCAACCAATAAATCCAATTGATTGTACGTTGTGCTATTTACTTTGAAAACGATTTCTTCAATCGATTCTTCCGTTTTTTCTAAGGTTTCTTGCGCAAATTTTTTCTGAATTTGAACTTTAGCAAATTCATCAATCGCTGTATTGGCAACTGTTTTTATTTCTAATAAAGGAACAGCAAGCTCAAAAGTCTCTTGATCATTAATCCAAAAATAGCCATCTACAATATTATTCGCTTTTTTTACAATGTCCTCGTATAAACCTTCGTACGAATCTTCTTTGTTGATTAATTGAATAACCTCCTGAGATTCAGCCATTGCTTTCACAATGTCTTTGTTCCCAATTTTATATAATGGATGATTTGTTTTCTCTGTATTTTCAATCAAACGTTCAACATAAGGTGTTTGCCAAATTTGAACTTGATGATGTCTTGTCGCTTCTTCTTCGGTGCGGAAATAAATTAAACTTCCATCTTTAAAAATCGTAAAACCATTACAAACTATAGGTGTTTCCACAGTTTGTTGAATGATATTGTACGATAAAAGAATGTATGTATTGGTTTCATCTTGATTGAAAATGTACATAAAATCTTCTCCGTTCGGAGAATTTACACGACGGAAAAATTGAAAATGCTCTAAATTATTATTATCGAAAAGATGATACGTTCCGTTTTGTAAATAATAACCATTCGAAAAAATTAAACCTTGATTATCGGGTAACAGAACTGCTGCATCTAAAAGTGCAGGAATGTTGATAACTTCTTTGGTGCGAACATTGTAAATATAGGCTCTGAAATCTTCTTGAAACGGTTTTATTTTAACCGCAATTAGATTTCCTAAATCGGCATAATAATATTCGGCATCGTCTAATTGTTGATCTAAATGTGTCACTTTTTCAGTGAAAATTCCTTTTCCTGAATCCGTATTATCTTCAATTTTAAAAGTAATATCACCACCAATTGCTTCGATAAAAATCTTATCTAAAATAGAAATATGTGGAAACTTTCCTAATCGACGATCATCGATAGAAGTTTTTTGCCATTCAAAATCAAATTGATCTGCTTTTTTTACTTCGTGAATGCTGCGATCATCTTGATAAATTAATTTTCCGTCTTTGATTAACCATTTAAACGCTTTCAAATCTTGTGCGCTTTTACTGGTTTGGAAAACCATGTATAGATAATTATCTGTTCTACGAAATTTAGAAAAGATAGAATCGCGGTAATATTTATATAAATTCTGAAAATCTGTAAAGAAATTCTGATCGTTTATTAAGTCGAGAGGTTGAGGAATAAATTGATTTTCTTGAAACAGATAAATACTAAAAACATCGCTCAACTGAATGTCTGTGCGTAAACCGAAATGTACGTTGTACCCAAAAATACACAACTTATCGAACGCGATAATTCCACGTGAAATACAAGTGTTTTCTGTTGTAATTCTTTGGTTTGCGCTTAATGCAAAATTGGTAGAATTGAATACCTCTTTACGAGCTTCGTTCAATTTCGTTAATCTTTCCGAAAGAAAATCTTTTTGTGTAAGAAGTCTTTTTCGGATGATTTCGTACGCGCCTGCATCAAGCGTTTCGGTAACGTTAATATTTTTTTCTTCTTGCATTAAATTAAAATCTAAAAGGTGATTAAACGTGATGATAAGAGCGATTGAAACGATAAGATTTCAATCACTCTATTGTTGTTTAATGGATTAACCTATTTTTTTATTTGAAACACCTAACTGATTCGCAATTCCGAAAAGAGAATTGATAAATCCTGTGTCTTCGCTGTTTCCAGAAGCCGAAGCAGCTTGCTGTAATTTAATTAATGCCGCAGTAATTGTTAAGTTTTTGATATCGTTTGACGAAATACCATATTTATCGGCAAGACTTCTTACTTTTCCAGCTAAATCGCTTCCGCCATCTTCGTCAATCAATGCATTTTTGATGTCTGTTGCATGTTTAGAATTGTCGATTAAATGATCAAAACCTTTTGCATTCGAAACTTGTTTGACAATATTTTCGAAGAACATCGTTTCTCCACCAACAATGTCAATTTTCGCTGATTTCAATGCAGTTGATAACACCTCAGCTTGCGCTCCAGCAATATCTTTTTGAATGTTGATTTGAGCCAATTCGATATCTTTTTCTTTTTGTAATTGAAGTTTGAACTCTTCGTGCTCTTTTCCAACACCGTCCAATTTCTTCATAGCTTCTGCTTTTTCTTCGATTCCTTTCGCTTCTGCCAACGCTTTTTCACGTACAACTTCTGCTTGTGCTAAACCTTCTTTACGCAATGCTTCCGCTTTTTTCTCGATTACAGACGCTTCTACAGTTCCTTGTTTTTCTTCCGCTTCTGCTTTAGCAACCATTACTTCTGCTTCCGATAAACCAATTGCAGCTTCTTCTTTCGCTTGTGCTTCTGCAATAATTTTACGAGCTTCCGCTTCTTTTGCAGATGCCTCTTTTTTCGCCTCCGCATCAATTAATAACTCTTGCGCTTTGCGTTCTGCAACTTGTTTTTGTGCATCGGCTTCGATAACTTGACGAGCAGCTTCTTGTTCTGCTGCAATTTTAGATGCTTCCGCAGCTTTTACAGTTTCGATTAAACGCTCTTCCGCTTCTTGCGATGCAGCAATAATTCCGGCTTGTTTCTGACGCTCAACTTCTCTATAAACTTCAACGTCTTTCACGCCTTGTTGCTCTTCAATCACGCCTTTTTCTAAAAGAACACGTTCTTTGATAACGCCTTGAATATTTTTTTTCTCCACCTCGATTGATCTTTCTTTATCAATCTGAGCTAAAGTCACAATTCGTTCACGTTCTGTTTGCTCCAAAGCGCGATCTTTTTCAACGCGTTCAGTTTCGATAGCATCAGTACGAACTTTATTTTTTTCTGCGATAATAATTTGACGCAATTTATTTTCTTCTTGAACTGCTAATTGCTCTTCTGTTGTAATACGAACAGATTCAGCTTTTAGACGTTCTTCTTCACGAACTTTTGCAATTTCTGCCTCTTCGCGCGCTTTTATATTTTCGATTTCTCTGCGTTGACGCTCTTCTTTTTCGGCTAATTGTCGCTCTAATTCTAAGATTGCTTCGCGCGCTTCAACGTTTTGTTTTTTGATTACTTTTTCTTCTTCACGACGAATTAAGTTGGCGTTCATATTTTGTTGAGCCGTTAATTCCGTGATTTTTTTAATACCTTCCGAATCTAAAATATTATCAGGGCTCAAGAATTGTAATTCAGTTTGTTCTAAATAATCAATCGCACAGTCATCTAAAATATATCCATTCAAGTCTGTTCCGATGATATTTAAAATTTCATCTCTAAATTCGCGACGAGCTTCGTATAATTCGATAAAATCGAATTTTTTTCCAACTGTTTTTAAAGCTTCTGAGAATTTTGCTTCGAAAATACTTTTTAATGTTTCTGGTTCTGATGCTCGTTCTGTTCCTAAGTTTTGTGCAACATTGATTACATCATTCACCGATTTATTAACGCGAACAAAAAATGCAACTTTGATATCTGCACGAATGTTGTCTTTACAAATTAAACCATCGTGTTGTTGACGAGTAATATCAATTTTCTTAATCGAAATGTCCATAATTTCCATTTTGTGGAAAACAGGAATTACATACATTCCTTTGTTGAAAGCTACTTGCGATCCACCAACACCAGTACGAACGATGGCTTTTCCTTGCGGAACTTTTTTATAGAAAACGCTTAAAACGACGATGAAAGCAATAAAGATGAAAACGATAACACCAACTGCTAAAAGAATAAAATTTGTCATGAGATTTTTATTATATTTTGATTGATTTAGTGAATAATTAAGATTAAAATTTCTTCGATAAGAAACGAAGTAAGTTGAAATATTAGTGTCATAATAGTGTTAAATGTTGTTTAAGGTTATATGTTTGATGACGAAATAATAATGATTTGAAGGCGATTCGTCGGTGATAATAATGGTATCTCCAAAATTAATTTCTTCGCCATTTTGACTTTTGATGTTAAGCGTAATAATATCTTTCTCGATTTGAAATTCCGCAGAGCCTATTTTATCTCCTGTGATTTTAGATTTTGATTTTCCGACTCTTCCGATAAAATCAGTTTCTTCTTCACCATGATAACCTAATTCTGAATACATTTTAACTAATGGTTTAGTGATCCAATGCATCATAAAATAAGCGATGATGAAAACCGGAATTAAGATTAAAACTGAATACAATCCTAATTTGCTTAATCCAAAAACAATCGAAGAAATAATGGTAATCACCCAACTGATAAATTTGAACAAAGTAATAATCACCATTAACGGAACTTTACCAACATTGATGAATTCTAAACATTTTGCCCAAAAACCTGGTTCGTGATGCACGTCTGCATCAGCATCGTGATCAGCGTCAATTTCGTGGTGGGCATCAACATCATTGATGTCTCCGATATGAAAATCAGAATCTGTTCCAAGATCAATTCCGTCACCAGCTAACAGTTGAAATACCCAATAGACAAGAGAAAATCCCATCAAAATGGTCATAATTCCGTTGGCCAATGGATTAAAAAGAAGGTCTAAAATTTCGGTCATTTAGTGTTAATTTTTAATGTTAAATAGCTCTTCTGAATGTATAATAAATAATTTTCGTTGTGCTGTTGATGGAAAGCGGAGTGGAAGTGATTAATTCCCAGCCTTCATTTCCATATTTATTTAGTAAATCATCCAAAAATGTTTTATCTATTTTGATAGAAAATAAGCCAGCGTTAGGCATTATTTCTATTGTTTTGTATTCATATTTAGATGCCATAGTTTTGATTTTTTAAAAGAGATTAATTTACTAAAAATTTTATAGAAATAATTCACTATAAAAAGTGATTTATTCTTGATTTTTCGACTGAATTTTTAGCTTTAAAGCTTCTAATTCATTTTGAATCAAATCACCTTTCAAGGTTTCGTTAATTTCGTCATCAGCGGTTTTCGAATTGTCCGCTAAACTTCCGTAAGCTTGTGCAAGTGCTTCGTCTTCTTCTACTTTGGCTTTCATGCGTTCTAACATGCTAATTGTGCTATTCGCATCAATTTTTGCCATTTGTTTGTTTACTTGTTTTGTGGCATCAGCAACTTTTACACGAGCTTTTAATGTTGTTAATTCATTTTCCCATTTATTAATGTTGAATTTAAGAACCTCAACGTTTTTGTGCACTTCATTTGCAGATTTTTCATGAATAATCACTTGATTTTCTAATTCAGTAATTTCTTCTAACAATTGATTTTTTAAGCTCAAAGCTTCTTTCGCTAAATTTTCGGCTTGTTCAATTGTAATTTCATTTCGCTCAGCTTTTTCTAACAAAAGAATTGCTTTTCGTTCATAATCTGCAGCTTCTTCTTTCTTTTTGTCGACGCTATTTTGCGAACGAATTGCCATTGCTTTTACCTTTGCGTAAGCCTCTAATGATTGATTAAGATCGTCGCGCATTTCGCGAATTCCTTGTTCTGTCATTTTGATTGGGTCTTCCATTTTTTCGACAACCGAATGTATTTCCGCTTGTCCAATTCTAAAAATACGTTTGAAAATATTCATAGTGATATTGTTTTATTGTTTAGAAAATTCGATTAATTGAGCAGAATATT
The DNA here is from genome assembly GCF_029843245.1 of Empedobacter sp. GD03739. Taxonomy (NCBI): domain Bacteria; kingdom Pseudomonadati; phylum Bacteroidota; class Flavobacteriia; order Flavobacteriales; family Weeksellaceae; genus Empedobacter; species Empedobacter sp. GD03739. The sequence continues at coordinate 32,891 of NZ_JAOCHX010000020.1, forward strand.
CGCTCATCAATAAGCTCAAAGAGTTTAACGTTGCTTCAAATTCGTTTTGATCAAGATTCGCAACTTGAAGTGTGTAACGATAAATGACTTTGTTTCCGTCTTCTGTTATTGCAAAAGCACCATGAATGATATCGCGATTTTTCATCAACAACGCTTTTAGCATTTCCAGATTATCATTTGTAATTGTAAATAAATACAACTCGAAAATGATAACAGGTGGTGCAATCCCTACAATCAGATTTTGAACACCATCCAATAAATTTTCAATCATAAAAACACCTTCTTTTTCGTCTTTGTAAGTGATGGTGTAATTGATGTTTTGAATAAAATTTTCAATCTTCGAAAAATAATTCATTTTGTTGTTATTAGTGTTTTTTGTAATTTGTTTCCATAAAATTAAACAATTTGCTAAAATAATTAGCAAATAAAAATGTTAAAATTTTAAATAATGACAAAAATTGGTGAAAATATAAAGAAATTAAGACAAGTTAAGAACTTAACTCAGCAAGCTTTTGCTGATTTATTCGATGTTAGTAGAGGGAATATTTCATCTTACGAAGAAAAACGTGCAGAGCCACGAATTGAAACGATTTCTCTAATTGCTAAATATTTTAGCATTCCGATTAGTCATTTAATCGAAAAAAACTTAACAGTTAACGAAATATTACACTTTGATAATTATTTTGAGGAAGCTGATACATTTCGAAATGTTAAAAATTTGAGCGCGATTCCTTTTTTATCACGAGAAATAATTCAGTTAAAAAAAGAATTATTTTCTAATATAGAAAACTATCCGTCGATCTATTTTCCAATCTATAATTCGCATCAATTTATTGCGTTAGAATATTCTTCGAATATCGCTTCACCTATCGATTTTACAGAAGAAGAATCATCTATTTTATTTTTTGAACATTTGGAAGTGGAAAATTTACATTTGGTAAATGATAAGTTTGGTTTGTATTTGAATGATGATGAAATTTTTGTTGGGAAGTTTACTCAACACGAAAATCAATTGATTTTGGAATTAAATCAATGGAAACAAATTATTTTTGATGTTGAAAATATTCAGCACTTTTATCAGTTTTATGCTGTTTATAAGAAGGTTTAGAAATAATTTTTATAAGTAAGATTGTTTTCTAAATATTAGATGTTTCTACATCGTTTGACTCGCTCAACATGACAAGAAAATCCAATCTAGGCTGATAATTAATGTCATGTCGAGGAATCGAGACATCTCTTCTAAAAACTTATAATTTACTACTCAAGACTTTTAAACTTTAATATAAATCTTCTTTTTATCTAATAAATAAGCTAACCACCAAAAGAAAGCTAAGAAAATTAGCGAATAAACAAATGAACCAATTTCTGGAATTCCAGGAATTTTAGCGCAAACATTTTCGTAGAACCAATCCAATGGTGAAATGAATTTGATTTCTCTTTTGTCGTTTAAACCAGCTTCAATTTTGATTAAACCTAATAATCGAGGTAATAATCCGCTCAAAACAAAGATGAACAAAGGATTTTTTCCAAAAACATCAAAGAATTTCATGAAACCATTTTTGATGCCTAAAATTTCGATGAACCAAATCATAGCGCCAATTGTCAAAATTGCTAAACCAGTTGTGTTGAAAACATAAGAGCTGCTCCAAATCTTTTTATTGTACGGGAAATCCCATTGCCAAACATAACCAATTGTCAATGCAATTGTTCCTAAAACAAATAAACCAGCTAACATTTTATATTGCGGATTGTCAGTTTTTGGTAAAGGACGATTCAACCAATTGATATTTCCTTGTTTCTGAATATAATCACCAACCAAATACCCAAATAAAACCTGTGGAATAGTAGAAATTGTACTGAAAATTCCTTCGGGATCAAACGGAACACCTTCTCCTTTGTAAATATGCGCTAAACCAAGCAATTGATTATCAATTTTAGTTCCGATGAAACCTTCTAATGAATAAGGGGCAGAAGTTCCAAGTCCGAAAGTTAAAACCCAATAAAGTAGAAGAATCGCACAACTTATCAATAAAACTTGTTTTTGTTTAAAATAAAAAGCAATCACCGAAGCGAAAAAATAAGCAATTGCAATTCGTTGTAAAACGCCCATAATTCGGATTCCGCTTTCTTCTGAATCTTTCCATGCTTTGAAAATAAGTTCATTATTATCCCACTTGAAAAATGGCCACCAATTGATGAATAATCCAATTCCGAAAATTAGAATTGTTCGTTTTATTACTTTTTGCCAGAAAATTTGTTGAGGTTGTTGTTGTAATTTTGGAATCACAAAAGCCATTGCATTTCCTACAGCAAACAAAAAGAACGGAAAAACCAAATCTGTAGGCGTGCATCCGTGCCATTCTGCATGCTCCAAAGGATCGAACATAGCCGACCAAGTTCCTGGATTATTTACCAAAATCATCAACGCAACAGTTGCGCCACGAAAAACGTCTAATGAATAATAACGAGCTGCTTTCATCTCTTTTGTGTTAATGTTTTAAAGATATAGATTTTTTGAATTTTTAGACAAAATGCTTTTCAAAAAGATACTAGATTATTCCTTACCTTTAATTGTCAATAACAAACAATAAATAAAATGAGAACGGAGTCTGATTTATTAGGAGAATTACAAATTCCTGAAACGGCTTATTATGGTGTGCAAACGCAACGTGCCATTAATAATTTCAAAATTTCCAATAACTATTTGTCACATTATCCCGAATTTGTAAAAGCGCTTGGTGTTGTGAAATTAGGTGCTGCGCAAGCCAATCATGAATTAGGAATTTTATCGAAAGAATTATTTGATGCGATTTCTTTTGCTTCGAATGAGTTAATTGCTGGTAAATATACAGAGCAATTTCCAATCGATATGATACAAGGTGGTGCGGGAACTTCTACAAATATGAATGCAAATGAAGTAATTGCAAATATTGCTTTGGAGTATTTAGGAAAACAAAAAGGAGAGTATCAATTTTGTTCGCCAAATGATCATGTGAACCTTTCGCAATCTACGAATGATGCCTATCCATCTGCTTTGAAATTAGCATTATTTAATATGAATAAACCTTTGGTTGAGGCATTAACTTCGTTGTATGAGGCACTTGATAAAAAAGGGAAACAATTTGGTAATGTTATAAAAATGGGACGTACGCAATTGCAAGATGCAGTTCCAATGACGCTTGGGCAAGAGTTTGAAGGTTTTTCGAATACATTACATAAAGAAGTTGATAATTTAAACCGAATTGCTGCCGAATTATTAGTAATTAATATGGGTGCAACTGCAATTGGAACTGGATTGAATGCTGTTCCAGGTTATGCACAATTGTGTACAACTAAAATAGCTGAAATCATGAATGAAGATGTTTCGTTGGCTGATAATTTAGTTGAAGCAACTTCGGATACAAGCTCGTTTGTGGATTATTCATCAGCTTTGAAACGTCTTTGTGTGAAGTTGTCGAAAATTTGTAATGATTTACGTTTGTTAACATCTGGTCCGAGAACAGGTTTGTTCGAGATTAATTTACCTCCAAAACAACCAGGATCTTCGATTATGCCAGGGAAAGTAAATCCAGTAATTCCAGAAGTAGTGAATCAAGTTTGTTTTAAAGTGATTGGAAATGATTTATCAATAACAATGGCTGCCGAAGCTGGTCAATTACAATTAAATGTAATGGAGCCAATAATTGGTTTTTCGATTATGGAATCGATTCAATATTTAACAAATGCGATGAATACGCTACGTGTTGAATGTGTGGATGGAATTACAGCAAACGCAGAACATTTGAAAAATGAAGTACAAAATAGTATTGGAATTGTTACAGCTTTAAATCCTTACATTGGTTACAAAGCAAGTACAAAAATTGCGAAAGAAGCTTTAGAAACAGGAGGAGGTGTATATCAATTGGTCTTAGATCACGGTTTATTGTCGAAAGAACGTTTGGACGAAATCCTTGATCCTAAAAATATGCTTGGTCCACATATCTAGAAGTTGTGAGTTAGTAGTTATGAGTGATAAGTTTTGAAAAAATAAATTAATAATGAAACCTTCGAATCTTCTAAAAATAGAAACATTAAACGATGAATGGCTAGATAAGGATGTGATTATTTTACATGCTTGTTTTCAGATTTTATGCGATTGTATTGAAAAAGAAAATTTATTTACAAGTCATGTTGATTGGATGTATGATGATGAACATAAAAATGCAAAAATTGAAATTGAAAACTTATATAATTGGTGGAATAAACGTAAGCTCGATAATGATAATTTAGAAAATAATCAATATGAAGAAGATAATCAAATGTTGAAAAAATTAATAGAGTTTAGACAATATCTTTGGACTTGATTTAATTAAAAAATTATGAGTAATGAGTTCAGAGAAAACTTAGAACTTGTTACTCATAACTTAAAACTTATTTTAATATCCGTGTAAATTCACATTATCAGTTGGAAGTAAATCAACTTTTTTACCCATTTTTTTCTGAATGATTTTGAAATGATGCAAATCTTCTTCTGTAATCAAACTAATGGCTTTTCCGTTTGCATTTGCACGACCTGTACGCCCGATTCTGTGCACATAATCTAAAGGCGAACGAGGTAATTCGTAATTAATAACAGTTGGTAAACCTTCGATATGAATTCCGCGTCCAATCAAATCTGTTGCAACCAAAACTTTAATATCACCTAGTTTAAAATCTTCCAAATTATCCATTCTAGCGCCTTGGGATTTCTTACTGTGAATCGCCATTGCAGAGATTTTATTCTTTTTTAATTTTTCTACTAAATTATCTGCAGTTCGTGTCGAAGAAACAAAAACCAAAACTTGTTCTAAGTTTTCAGATTTGATTAAATAACGTAAAAAAGGACCTTTTGTTTCGGCATCAACTTTATAAGCAACTTGTTCGATTTGTTCCAAATCAATTTCTTGTTTTTTGATTTCAACAACAATTGGATCAATACTTAATGTAGATTTTATTTCATCAATTTTATCATTCAAAGTTGCAGAAAATAGAATTGATTGTTTCTTTTTCGGAACACTTTTCAAAATTCGGTTCATCTCATCTCCAAATCCTAATTGGAACATTTTGTCTGCTTCGTCAATCACCAAATATTGCAATTGATCCAATGATAACGCATTATGATCCATTAAATCCAATAAACGACCAGGAGTTGCAATCAAAATTTCTGTTCCATACAAATTTTTCATCTGTGGATTAATCGAAGTTCCTCCATACACCGCTTGCGTTTGTACCTCACGGCGTAAAGCAGTTCGCAATCCTGCAAAAGTTTGTTCAATCTGAACTGCTAGTTCACGTGTTGGAACTAAAATTAACGCTTTTATGTTACGAGATTTTTCGTACGATTGATGTTGAATTTTTTGTAGCAAAGGCGCAACAAAACACAAGGTTTTTCCAGAACCAGTTTTTGCAATTCCCATCACATCTTTTCCTTTTAAAATAGATGGAATTGTTTCGGTCTGAATTTCAAAAGGTTTTAAAAATCCAAGTTTTGTAATTGCTTTTGATAAATATGGTGATAATCCTAAATTTTCGAATGACATAAATTGATATAAGACTGCAAAGGTAGAGATTAAATTTGAATGATATTTTAGGAATAATTACTCGTTTAATCATTTTTAATCGTGATGAAAATGAAAGTTTTAAAATCGTTTCTGAAATATTTCTAAAAATCTTTTTAGAAACAGTCAAATTATCGAAACAACGATTGAAAACAGAAATAATTTCTGTTTAAAACTTTATTAAAAGCTTTTTGCTTAATAAAACTATCGTTAACTTTGATTCTTATGAAAAAAGATCAGTCTAAGATAATTCGTGAGCAAGCGCCAAGATCTGCTACTCGCGAGCATTCGGTTCCATTATATTTAACATCAAGTTTTATTTTTGATAGCGCAGAGCAAGGACGTGCAATTTTTGCAGAAGAAGAGCAAGGTATGGTTTATTCACGTTATGCAAATCCAAATACAACAGAGTTTATTAATCGCGTTTGTGCTTTGGAAAAAGCAGATGCAGGTTTAGCTTTTGCTTCGGGAATGGCTGCTGTTTTTGCATCTTTTGCTTCGTATATAAAAAGTGGAGATCATATTGTATCGAGTCGTGCAATTTTTGGTTCTACACATCAATTAATTACGCAATTATTTCCGCGTTGGGGCGTAACTTATACATATGTAGAAACGCCAAATATCGAGGATTGGGAAAAAGCAATTCAATCAAATACAAAAATTGTTTTCTTAGAATCGCCTTCAAATCCTGGATTAGAATTATTTGATTTAGAAGCTTTGGCAAAATTGAAAGAAAAACATCCGAATGTTATTTTTGCAATTGACAATTGTTTCGCAACGCCATATTTACAACAACCTTTGCAATTTGGATTTGATTTATCTATTCATTCTGCAACAAAATATATGGACGGACAAGGTCGAGTTTTGGGTGGAGTAGTTGTAGGAAAAGAAGAATTAATCAATGAAATGATGTTTTTTATTCGTCATACAGGTCCAGCGATGTCAGCTTTTAATGCGTGGACAATTTCTAAAAGTTTAGAAACGTTGCCACTTCGTATGGATCGTCATTGCGAAAATGCATTGGCGTTGGCAGAAGCTTTGGAAAATCATGCTGAAATTGCAGATGTAAAATATCCATTTTTACTATCGCATCCGCAATATGAGCTGGCGAAAAAACAAATGAAAGGCGGGGGTGGAATCGTAACATTTGAAGTGAAAGGAGGAAAAGAACGTGCTTTCAGATTTATTGATGCATTAGAAATGATTTTATATACGTCTAATTTAGGGGATTCGAGATCGATTGCAACGCATCCAGCAACTACAACTCACGCAAAATTATCAGATGCAGAACGTGCAGATTTGGGAATTATGCCAGGCTCTATTCGTTTATCAGTCGGTTTGGAGGATAAAGTGGATATTATCGAAGATATTTTGCAAGCGTTAGAAAAAACTAAGGTTTAATTAATTTATTGATTAGTTGTTGGTTAAATATAAATTTTAATAATTTATTCATTTCAGCACGGACTTTGCATATTCTAAACGAAAGTTTAGAATATGAAGAAGTTTTTAATTTTTGGTTTTGCATTGTTTACAATTTCAAGTTATGCGCAAAATAGACCAAATGATGGAAATAATAGAAATGTCGATATTTTAATTGAAAGATCTGATTATTACGGAATATCATCAAGTCAAAAAAATAAAATAATTGCTTTAAAAAAACAAGCAAGTAAAGATTTCGAAAGAGTTGGAAGAGATCGTAATTTATCTGGTTACGAAAAAGGTAGAAGAAAAAGAGAGATTTCTTACAATTTACAACGTGATATTGATAAAATCTTAAACGATAATCAACGTTATAAATGGTCAAATTCTCATCGTGACGATTATTACAAAGACCGAATTGATGATCGATTAGAGCGTTTAGAAGACGAATACGAAAGAGATATCAAGCGAATAGAACGTAATTATTCTCACGATAAAAATTTGATGAAACGTAAAAAAGAAATCAGAAAAGCAGAATATAAACGCGCGAAAGAGCGTTTGAAAAATGTGAAAGATTATTATTAAAATAAAAGGATCCAATAATTTATGGATCCTTTTATTTTTTATATTGATTTGATAAAATTTTCTACTTGTTCCTCTGGTGTTGTCCAAGAAGTGACTAATCTAATTGCAGAATTTTGTTCATCAATTTTTTGCCAAATATAAAACTCAAAATCTTGTTGTAGTTTTTCGATAATTGAATTTGGTAAAATAGGGAAAATTTGATTGGAAGATGGTTCTGTCAAAAAGTTGTGACCTTTTGCTGAAATAGCATTTGCTAATTTTTCTCCCATTTGATTGGCGTGTTTTCCCATCTCGAAAAATAAATCATCTCGAAACATTTCCGAAAATTGAATTCCTATCAAACGTCCTTTCGCTAACATTCCGCCTTTTTGCTTAATATGATAACGAAAATCTTCGTCCAATTTTAAATTATTTATCACAATTGCTTCACCTAAAAGTGCACCATTTTTAGTTCCACCAATGTAAAAAACATCTGCAAAATTTGCCATATCTTCTAAGTTTAAATCACATTTAGAAGAAGTTAAAGCAGAAGCTAAACGTGCGCCATCAACAAAAAGGTATAAATTATTTTCTTGGCAAAAATGATAAAGCTTTTGCAATTCCTTTTTTGAATAAACACTTCCAACTTCCGTAGAATTAGAAATATAAACCAATTTTGGCTTTACCATATGCTCGTCCGTATGTGTGGCAAGAATAATCGAAATTTGCTCAGGAGTTATTTTTCCATTATCCGTCGCAATGGTATTTATTTTATGTCCTGTTGCTTCTATCGCGCCCGTTTCGTGAACGGCAATATGCCCGCTTTCGGCTGCAACTACAGATTCGTGTGGTTTTAGAATAGAAGAAATTACAATTAAATTGGCTTGTGTTCCACCAGAAACAAAATGAATTGCTGAATCTTTTTTCAGTCTTTTTTTGATGAACTCTCTTGCTTCATTGCAAAATTCGTCTTCGCCGTAACCAATTGTTTGTTCTAAATTTGTATCGATTAATCGTTGCAAAATTGCTGGGTGAGCACCTTCGCTATAATCATTTTTAAAGCTATATTTTTTCAAAATTGAAATCTTAAATTTTGAGAATAAAAGTAGGAGTTTTCCTAATTCTTTCCTATTTTACTATCTATTTTTACCAATTATTTAAACTGAAGTTATGAAGATTTTAGTCGTAGAAGATGAAATAAAATTGCAAGAAACAATTGTTGAGTTTTTAGAAAAGGAAAAGATGATTGTCGAAACAGCAGATAATTATCAGCAAGCTTTGGATAAAATAATTTCGTTCGATTATGATTGCATTTTATTGGATATGATGTTACCAGACGGTGATGGAATGTCTTTGTTGAAGGAATTGAAGAATCTTCATAAAGAAACTTCGGTGATTATTTTGTCGGCGAAAGATTCGGTTGATGATAAAGTAGAAGGATTATTGATTGGCGCGGATGATTATTTAGCGAAACCATTTCATTTTGCTGAATTATTGGCTCGAATTAAAGTTGCTTTGCGCAAAAATCTACAAAAAGGAGAGGATGTTTTGAGTTATAAAAATATTCAAATTTTTCCCGAAGATCGTTTGGTAAAAGTAAATAATATCGAACTGAAATTAAACAGAAAGGAATATGATTTGCTGTATTATTTTATGTTGAGACCCGAACGTGTTTTTCAGAAAACAACTTTAGCAGAAAGTGTTTGGGGAGATCATATTGAGCTATCTGATAATTTAGATTTTATTTATTCGCAAATAAAAAATCTAAGAAAAAAAATGAAAGAAGCAAATTCTGAAGCCGATTTACAAGCGGTTTATGGGATTGGTTATAAGTTGATTTAACATGAAAATATCACTAAAAAATTATACATTTCGTTACCTCACATTTTGGTTGCTTATCGTTATTGCGATTTGGGCATTTCTTTTTCATTCCTTGATTTTGGATGAAGTTTATGACAATGTAGATGACGGATTAAAGAATCAAAAAATTGAAATTATTCGAGAAGCTTATCGCGATCCGAATTTATTAAATACAACCGAATTTGGATTAAGTCAATTCAAAATTTCCAAAGTTGATCCAAGTAAATATGATGAAAGAAATCACTTTTCGAATGAGTTGGTTTACATGGGATACGATGATGATATGGAACCTTATCGTATATTGAGAACTGGTTTTTATGACAAAGAAAATCATCCGTATTCATTAGAAATAAGAACCTCAACAGTCGAAGAAGATGAATTGATTTATGATTTATCGATTTCTTTGATTGCGTTGTATGTTTTTATTTTGATTAGTATTTTATTGATTAATCATTTTGGATTGAAAAAAGCCTTCAAACCTTTTGGGCAAATTATTTCTCAATTAAGAAAATATGAAGTAGGAAATAACGAAAAACCAAAACTTGTCGAAACGAATGTGAAAGAATTTTCTTATTTGCAAAAAGAAATTGAGCGAATGATTAATCGAAATGATGAGGTTTTTAATTCACAAAAATTGTTCATCGAAAATGCTTCCCACGAATTGCAAACACCTTTGACAATTGCGCTAAACAAACTTGATTTGCTAATAGAAAATTCAGATTTAAAAGAAAAAGAGGTGATGAGTTTGGTAGAAACCAAGCAAACACTTTGGCGAATGGTGAATCTTAATAAATCGTTGTTAATGTTATCTCGAATCGAGAATAATCAATACAAAAATAATGTTGAAGTTAATTTTACAGCTTTGACAAAAGATTTGATCGAAGATTATGAAGAAATTTTAGAAGCAGAAGAAATTAAATTAGAAACGAATTTTAAGGCAGATTTTATTCTTGATTTTAATATCGATTTAGCGCGAATTTTAATTTCAAATTTGATTCGAAATGCGATCAAACATAATAATGATGAGAAAATTATTAAGATAGAAAGTGATTCAAATCAATTTATAATTTCGAATACAGGGAAAAACGCAACATTGGATTCGAATCTTATTTTTAGTCGTTTTTATAAACAAGGGACAAGTGATGGAAATAATGGATTAGGGCTTTCGATTGTGGACACGATTATCAAAAATCAACAAAATTTGACGTTACATTACAATTATGAGTTTCCTTTTCATCAATTTATTCTGAAAAAATAAATTATTCCCAAATCTTTCCTAATTCACTTTGCAACTTTGTCTTAATAATTATAAAATCAAACAAAATGAAAAAGTTTTTAAGTGTTATCATGTTAAGTGCAACGTTGATTTCTTTTGCTCAAGATAAAGCAATAAAATATAACCAAGTTCCAAAAATGGGACAGCAATTTATCAACAAATATTTTGGTGTAAAACAAGTTGGTTCTGTGATGTTGGACGACGATTATTTTTCGAAAGAATATAAAGTGTATTTGGCAAATGGAACAAAAGTAGAATTTGATGGAGACGGAGCTTGGAAAGAAGTCGATGGAAAACGAAATGCTATTCCAACAGGATTTATTCCAGCTAAAATTTCGAATTATGTGAAAAGAAGTTTTCCGAATACTACAATAACAAAAATTGAAAGAGACCGAAAAGAAATTGAAGTGAAATTGAACAATGGACTTGAATTAAAATTTGATAAAAACGGAAATTTTAAGAAAATTGATGATTAATAAATAAAATAAAAAACTCCAACTAAACTTTAGTTGGAGTTTTTTATTCTATTTATCTCGACTTTCTAACATTGGCACAAATTTGAAATCACCAAATTCGTAATGTTCAAATTGATCTTCTGATAATCTCATAATGACAATCATTCGTTGCGATTGTTCACCAACTGGAATCACCATTATTCCTCCAATATTCAATTGTTTTTTTAATTCTTCTGGAATTTCTGGCGCACCAGCCGTTACAATAATTTTATCAAAAGGAGCAAAAGAAGGTAAACCTTTGTAACCATCTCCATACGTTTGATAACGTGGCTCGAAATTGATTTTTTTCAACATGATTTTCGAGAAATCAAACAAATCTTTTTGTCTTTCAATCGTAAAAACTTCAACACCCAAAGCAACCAAAACAGCAGTTTGATAACCAGAACCAGTTCCGATTTCTAAGACTTTTTCATTAGGCTGAATGTCTAATAATTGTGTCTGAAAAGCAACTGTAAACGGATGCGAAATCGTTTGTCCAGCAGCAATCGGAAAAGCTTCGTCGCGATATGCGAATTCCGTAAATGCGCTGTCTAAAAATAAATGTCGTGGCACTAAATTAATAGCTTCCAATACGTTTTCATCTTCAATTCCTTTCGAGCGCAACAAATCAACCAACATTTTGCGTCGTCCTCTGTGTTTAAAATCGTCTACAGACATATTCCAAAATTTTTACAAAAATGCATTAAATACAACTTATTCTCATTAATTTTAACGGCAAAATCTACCAAATGTTAAAAGTAGGAGTGATCGGTGCTGGGCACCTTGGAAAAATCCATTTAAAGTTATTAAATCAATCGGAAAGATACGAATTAATTGGCTTCTTTGATTCTTTTGAAGAAAATGGAAAAAAAGTTGAAGCTGAATTTGGGTATAAATATTTTAGTTCGATGGACGAATTAATTGATGCTGTTGATGTTGTCGATATTGTGACACCAACGTTATCACATTATGAAGTGGCATTGAAAGTGATCGAAAAAAATAAACATTTTTTCATCGAAAAACCAGTTACGCATACCTTAGAAGAGGCAGATCATTTGTTGAAATTGACAAATGAAAAAGGTTTGAAAGCGCAAGTTGGACACGTAGAGCGTTTTAATCCTGCATTTACAGCGGCTGCACCTTTTATCGAAGAACCATTGTTTATTGAAACGCATCGTTTGGCAGAATTTAATCCGCGCGGTACAGATGTTCCTGTAGTTTTAGATTTGATGATTCATGATTTAGATGTGATTTTATCGATTGTAAAATCAGAAATTAAATCAATTCATTCGTCTGGAGTTTCGGTAATTAGTGATACACCTGATATTGCAAATGCTCGAATTGAGTTTGAAAATGGTTGTGTGGTGAATGTTTCGACAAGTAGAATGTCAATGAAAAATATGCGAAAAATGCGTGTTTTTCAACGAAATGCGTATATTTCAATTGATTTCTTGACGAAAAAGACTGAAATTATTAAAATGCACAAAGCGCCAGAAAATCCAAGTGAATTTGCGATGATTTTGGAAAACGATAAAGGAGATCGTAGAGAAATTTGTTTTGAACATCCAGAAATTTTACCAAATAATGCAATTTTGGATGAATTAGAAAGCTTTGCAGATTCTATTGTGAATAATTCACCAATTAAAGTTTCGTTACAAGATGGACGAAATGCATTGAAAGTTGCATTGGAGATTATTGCTTATTTTGAAAAAGAACAGCAAGTCATCAAAAATCAAACAATCGAGAAAGAATAAATCGATGTTAGATTTTAGAAGTTCGAATTTCGCTAAACGCATGAATATGATGTGATTTTGAAACAAGTTCAGAATGACGAAAATTTGTCAAGCTGAATTCATTTCAGCTTCTCATTCTGAAAAATCAAATTTCGCAAAACTCATTTCGAACTTCGAATCTCGAAAAAAAATAAATAATAAAAACAAACATACAAAAAGATGAAAAACATTACAGTTATTGGAGCTGGAACGATGGGGAATGGAATTGCTCACGTTTTCGCACAATCAGGATTTGCAGTGAATTTGGTTGACGTTTCTCAAGATAGTTTGGAGCGTGGATTGAAAACAATCGCTGGAAATTTGGAGCGTATGATCGCCAAAGAAAAAATTACGGAAGCTGACAAAACAGCAACTTTAAATAATATTACAACATTTACAGATACTGCGGAAGCGGTAAAAAATGCGGATTTAGTTGTAGAAGCTGCAACAGAAAATTTAGATTTGAAATTGAAAATCTTCAAACAAATTGATGAAGCTGCGCCAGCAAATGCAATTTTAGCGTCTAATACTTCTTCTATTTCGATTACAAAAATTGCGTCTGTTACAAGTCGTCCAAAACAAGTGATTGGAATGCATTTCATGAATCCAGTTCCGATGATGAAATTGGTTGAAATTATTCGTGGTTACGATACAACAGACGAAGTAACGAAAGCGATTATGGAAATGTCAGAAAAATTAGGAAAAGTTCCAGTTGAAGTGAATGATTATCCAGGTTTTATCGCCAATCGTATTTTAATGCCAATGATTAACGAAGCAATTTATTCTTTATATGAAGGAGTTGCGGGCGTGAAAGAAATTGACGAAGTAATGAAATTAGGTATGGCTCATCCAATGGGACCATTACAATTAGCAGATTTTATCGGTTTAGACGTTTGTTTATCAATCTTAGAAGTGTTGTACGATGGTTTCAAAAATCCTAAATATGCACCTTGTCCATTGTTAGTTAACATGGTAACTGCTGGTAAAAAAGGAGTAAAATCTGGAGAAGGATTCTATGATTATTCAGAATCTAAAAAAGCAGAAAAATTAGCTGCTCAGTTTGCGAAGTAGTTTATCTTACACAAAATAGTCAAAACAAAAAGCGTTACTTTTCGGGTAACGCTTTTTTTTATTTTGATTACTTAATTGCAGCTAAAGCATGTGTGTAATCTGGTTCTTGTCCAATTTCAGGAACTTGTTCTGCATAAGCAACTTCTCCATTTGGATTAATTACTACAACTGCGCGAGATAATAATCCATTTAATGGTCCATCAACCATTTTAACACCATAAGCATTTGCGAATTCTTCATTTTTGAAATCAGATAAAGTGACTACATTATCCAAACCTTCGGCAGCACAAAAACGAGATAAAGCGAAAGGTAAATCTTTCGAAATACATAACACAACTGTATTTGCAGCAGAAGAAACTTCTTTGTTAAAAGTTCGTACAGATTGCGCACAAACACCAGTGTCAACACTTGGAAAAATATTTAAAACAACATTTTTTCCAGCATAATCAGCCAATGTTTTGTCGCTTAAATCTCCTGCTGTTAAAGCAAAAATCGGCGCTTTTTCACCAATTATAGGTAAATCTCCGCCTGTATGAATAGGATTTCCTTTGAATGTAATTTCAGCCATAATTTTTTATTTTATTCTTAGATTTTTAATGATTAAAAGTAACAAAATTCTACGGAGAAAAAAGTATCTTCGCAATAATAAATTGTTACATTACAAATAACACACAAATATTATGCAACTTTCAAAGCGTTTACAGAATTTGAAACCATCTGCAACTATTGCAATGTCTGCGAAAGCAAGAGAATTAAAATCACAAGGAATCGATGTGATTAGTTTAAGTATTGGAGAACCAGATTTCAATACACCAGATTTTATCAAGGAGGCAGCTAAAAAAGCTATCGACGAAAATTATTCAGGATATCCTCCAATTGCAGGGTATGCAGATTTGAAGGAAACAATTTGTAAGAAGTTTAAACGTGATAACAATATTGAATATACAGCAAATCAAGTTGTTGTTTCTACTGGAGCAAAACAATCTATTTATAATGTTTTACAAGCAATTGTAGACGAAGGAACTGAAGTAATTATTCCAACACCTTATTGGGTTTCTTATTCAGATATCGTAGAATTATCAGGAGGAACGCCAGTTTTTGTGGAAGGAACTTTAGAAGCTGATTTCAAAATTACACCAGCACAGTTAGAAGCTGCAATTACAGATAAAACTCGTGCTATTATTTATTCATCTCCTTGTAATCCGTCAGGATCAGTTTACACAAGAGAAGAATTGAAAGGTTTGGCTGAGGTTTTAGCAAAATATCCAGATGTGATTATTATTTCGGACGAAATTTATGAGCACATTGTTTACGGAGAAAAAAATGTTTCGATTGCATCTTTCCCAGAAGTTTATAATCAAACAGTAACTGTAAATGGTTTAGCAAAAGCTTTCGCAATGACAGGTTGGAGAATTGGTTTCATTGGAGCGCCAGCTTGGTTAGCAAAAGCATGCGAAACGTTACAAGGACAAGTGACTTCGGGAGCAACGTCTATCGCTCAACGAGCGGCAATTACGGCTTTAGAAGCAGATCCAAGCTCAGTTCAATACATGGTTGATGCGTTTGCAGAACGTCGTGAATTGATGTTAGGTTGGGCGAAAGAAATTCCAACATTCAAAGTTAACGAACCAAAAGGAGCTTTCTATTTATTCCCAGACGTTACGGCAACTTTCGGAAATACGTACAATGGTGTTACAATTAACAATGCAGATGATTTGGCTTTATATTTATTAGAACATGCTCAAGTTGCGGTTGTTTCTGGTTCGGCTTTCGGATCTAAAAATTGTATTCGTATCTCGTATGCGGCGTCTGTAGAGGAGTTGAAAGAAGCAATGACACGTATCAAAAATGCTTTAGCATAAGTAGAAAAGCAGATAAAATATCAAAATCCTCAAGTTTTGCTTGAGGATTTTTTTGTAGATGATATTTTCTTCAAAAAAATGTGATTTTAATTTTAATGAATTTCAATTGATTAGCCTATTTAAGCGACTTTTTATTGAAAATATTTCAAAAAAGATTTGTTTTAATCGAAAATAACCTCTTATATTTGCACCACTAAAAACAAGGCGAGGTAGCTCAGATGGTTAGAGCGCAGGATTCATAACCCTGAGGTCGGCAGTTCGATTCTGCTCTTCGCTACAAATTCAAAAGACAAATTCATTATTGAATTTGTCTTTTTTATTATCAATAAATATTATTAGACTTCTGATGATAATCATCGATTAATCCTTTCAAATTCATTAAATTTGCATTCAATTTAGTAACGTTCTAAATAAAATTCAAAAAAATGATTCAAACAGATATAGTTATAATCGGAGCTGGACCAACTGGTCTTTTTGCCGTTTTCGAAGCTGGTTTATTAAAAATGAGATGTCATATTATTGATGCACTTCCTCAACCAGGAGGGCAATTGACAGAATTGTATCCAAAAAAACCAATTTTTGATATTCCTGGTTATCCTTCTGTTGGTGCAGGTGAATTGATTGATAACTTAATGGAGCAAATCAAACAATTTGAGCCAGGTTTTACATTGAACGAACAAGCTGCAACAATCGATAAGCAAGAAGACGGAACTTTTATTGTAACAACAAATAAAGGAACGCAAGTGCAAGGAAAAGCGGTTGCGATTGCAGGTGGTCTTGGATCTTTTGAGCCTCGTAAGCCAATTATCGAAAACATCGAAGCGTATGAAGAAAACGGAGTGGAGTATTTTGTAAAAAATCCTGAACTGTTCCGTGATAAAAAAATCGTAATTGCTGGTGGTGGAGATTCTGCTTTGGATTGGTCGATTTTCTTGGCTGATGTGGCTGCGGAAGTTACGTTGGTACACAGAAGAAATGAGTTCCGTGGAGCGTTAGATTCTGTTGATAAAGTAATTGAATTGAAAAAAGCTGGAAAAATTAATTTGGTTACTCCAGCTGAAATTACTGGAATCAAAGGTGAAGGAAAAGTGGAAAGTTTGGTAATTGAAAAAGAAGGTGAAACTTTTGAACTTGAAACAGATTATTTTATTCCATTGTTTGGTCTTTCTCCAAAACTAGGTCCTATTGCAAATTGGGGATTGGAGATTGAGAAAAATGCAATCAAGGTAAATAATGCGTTAGATTATCAAACAAATATCGAAGGAATTTACGCGATTGGAGACGTAAATACTTATCCAGGAAAATTGAAATTGATTTTATGTGGTTTCCATGAAGCAACGTTAATGTGTCAGTCTGTTTACAATAGAATGAATCCTGGGAAAAAATTTGTCTTGAAATACACAACTGTTTCTGGTGTTGATGGTTTCGACGGGACAAGAAAAGAAGCCGAAAAAGCGGTTGTCAAAGCTATTGACTAATTTTAACAAAATAAATAGAAATATTTTTTAAATCTTTTACGTTTTGCGTAAAAGGTTTTTTTTATTCACATTCACAAGGTTCTCTACTTCGTCTTTTGGCTTCATTGTCCCAAAAAGGATAAAATTTTAATCCAAAATAAAAGTTCGCAGAAGTTAATTTTTTCTGTTTGAAAACGATTGGAATTGCATTATCACTGCCCAAAATTAGAGGGCCAATTCTTACATAACCTCCAAACGTTACATTTTCATAATCATAGATAGAAAGTGAAGGCCCAATTCCAAATCCATCTTTTTGGATAGAATAAGAAGTTTGGAGCACATTGATACGTTTCAAACTATTCTCGAAAACTGGAATTCGTTGCATCCAATTGAAATTTAAATAATGATTTTCGATAATTTTTTTACTTAGATTAAGATGCAAACTTGTTGGTAAACCGATTGAAAAATTATTTCCAGTTTTAGATTTTGTTTCATCACCATAAACTTCTTTGCTCAAAAGTCCTAAATATTGATCAACACTTTCAAATTCAACTCCATCTAATTTTGGATTATTACGAATTTGAACTCTTTGCGAGGGATTGTAGAAATGATGGTTATCGCCTCTGAATTTTACTAATCCAACATCTAATAAATTTGCCGAAAATTTGAAATCATATAATTCATCATTCGCTCTTCTGTTCACAAAAGAAATTCCTAAATCTATTCCAACTCCATTTCCTCTATTTCGTAAAACATATTTATCGCGATCAAAATCATAATTGGTAGAATATCCTGCTTTTATATCATAATTTGACGCATAAATATTTGCATCAGGATTGTCGATTGTACTTGTTATAGTTGGTTCAGCTTCTAATTTTATCGCGTTTTTACTTTTGATATACGCGCCATCTAAACCCAAAAGATATTTAATATTTGCCCCAATAATAACTTCAGAAGTATTAGTTGTATACAAATTTGTCGCAACATTTAAGCCTAATTCAGCCCAATTCATTGCATTTGTCTTTGTAGGTTCAAACTCATAATTTTTTGGTTCTATTTCATTCTGATTACTAAAACGAAAATAATTATCTAAATCTTTAATAGAACCTTGTGTACGAAGTCGGGTGAAAATTCCAAGACGATAAGTTTGATTATTAATTTTCTTTTTAAAAGAAACGGAAGGTCCCAGAAAATCATTTTCCAAATGATAAGAAATCGTATTTCTAGTTGCGAAATCTAAAATATTAGAATGCGTTTCTCCTCTTATTCCAGCTTTTATATTTGCTGATTTTGTTTCACCTTTTATTAAACCTAATACGTTTTGATCGGATACGTAAGCGTAATCATTTCTGAATAAAATATCCTCAGAAATAATATTAATATCCCATTTATTCGGGTTAAAATATGAAGTTGTCGGAGAAAAAACACTACCGTTAATCCCGCTATATTGATCATTACTAAAAGATAAAATATTTTGTCCAAACGTAAATCCTGAACAAAAAATAACGGTTAATAAAAGTTTTTTCAAATTGTAAATCTTCAGCAAAAAGTGGACAGTTAAGACCTAAAAATTAAGTTAGTGTTTTCATTAAAACATTAACTTTAATTATGGCAAATTTTAAAAAGAAAACTCCAGAAAAATTTGTAAAAGATATCCGTAATAATACACGAAGAATTTTTACAGCTGAACAAAAGATATTAATCGTAATGGAAGCTTTACGAGCAGAGACTTCTATTGCTGAACTATGTCGAAAATATTCTATTTCACAATCTCAATTTTATAAATGGAATAAAGAGTTTTTGGAAGCTGGTAAAAAGCGACTTTCAGGTGATATAACACGTGAAGCAACGAGCGATGATGTTTCTGATTTACGTAAAGAAAACATGCGTTTAAAGGAGATTGTAGCCGATTTAGTTGTTCGCTATGATATCGTAAAAAAAACCTTGGACTCATTGGATTAATTGGTAAATTCAAGAAATATATGCGATTATCAGCAAGTGAAAAATACGAGATTATTGAAGTTGTTACACGTTCAGAAATCGGTGTTAAACGGACTTTGGATGAGTTTGGTATTTCCAGAAGTACATTTTACAAATGGTATTCTAATTATCTTGAAAATGGATTTGAAGGTTTAGAATCAAAACGTCCATCTATTCATCGAAAATGGAACAGTATTCCCGAATCTCAGAAAGATTTGATTGTAGAATTAGCCTTAGATTATCCAGAATTATCGGCTAGAGAATTAGCATTTAAAATGACGGACGAATTAGGTGTTTTTATTTCAGAATCGAGCGTTTATCGGATATTAAAGCAAAGAGATTTGATTTCTGCACCCAATCATATCTTAATTTCAGCAGCAAATGAATTCAACGACAAAACCAATTTTGTGCATGAAATGTGGCAAACAGATTTTACATATTTCAAGATTATTGGTTGGGGATGGTATTATTTGAGTACTATTTTGGACGATTACAGTCGCTATATTATTCATTGGGAGTTGTGCAGCTCGATGAAGGCTGAAGATGTAAAAAGAACCGTAAAAAAGGCAATTGAAAAGGCTCAAATTAAAACCAAACAGAGACCAAAATTATTGTCAGACAATGGACCTTGTTATGTTTCAAATGAATTAAAAGATTATTTGAAAAATACTCAAAAAATGAAACATATACGAGGAAAACCGCTTCATCCTCAAACGCAAGGAAAAATTGAACGTTATCATAGAACAATGAAAAATGTGGTAAAACTGGATCATTATTATCATCCTGAGGAACTAATTTTTGCCCTCGAACATTTTGTCGAAAATTACAACAATCGTAGATATCATGAGGCTTTGAATAATCTAACTCCTGCCGATATGTATTTCGGAAGAGCAGATAAAATATTGGAAAAAAGAGCAATTATTAAACAAAAAACAATCGCTAAAAGAAGGCAATTGTATTTTCAACAAAAAATTATAAATTTATAAAAAAAACACTCTCTTAATTTTTTAACTGAAATGTCTCATTTGTTTTGAAAACGTACAGCCATATATTTTATAATCTATTTCGTGTGAATTCATTTTTTTAATTTTACTAATTAGTCGACAAAATTCGTAATTCGTAACAGTTCTTATTTAAAATTAGTATTAAATATGAACCAATGAGGTATATTCTTTTTTTGAAAGTAAACAATCCGTATTTTTGTTTAACTTGAAAAAGTATTATGGCAGATATTAAAATTACAATTATAGATAGAGAAGGTGTTTCGCATGAAGTTGACGCGCCTACTGATATGAATATGAATATCATGGAGCTTGTGCGCGCCTACGAATTAGCACCAGAAGGAACCATTGGTATTTGTGGTGGAATGGCGATGTGTGCCTCTTGTCAATGTTATGTGTTGACTCCAGAAATTCAATTACCAGAAATGACGCCTGATGAAGATGCAATGTTAGCAGAGGCATTTAATGTGAAAGATAATTCACGTTTAGGTTGTCAGTTACATCTTTCGGATGAAATGGATGGATTGGTTGTTGAATTAGCACCAGAATATTAAATTTTAGTTTTACGTGGTACGTTATAAGTTCTACGTCACAATTTTGTTATTATCGTTTAGCGTAAAACGTTTAGCGTAATACTTAAAACTTATTAAATGAATCAATTAGATAAAAGACTTTTTTTGTTAGATGCTTATGCCTTAATTTTTAGAGGATATTATGCATTTATCAAAAATCCACGAATCAACTCAAAAGGTTTCAATACATCGGCAATTATGGGATTTACGAATTCCTTGTTCGATGTTATTCGACGTGAACAACCAACGCATTTGGCGGTTGTTTTTGATGTTGGTCAAGCAACAGTTCGTACGGTAGATTTTCCTGAATATAAAGCAAATCGTGATGAAACGCCAGAAGCAATTCGTCAAGGAGTTCCGTATATTCAAGATATTTTACGTGCGTTAAAAATTCCAGTACTTTTTGCCGAAGGTTACGAAGCAGATGATGTGATCGGAACATTAGCACAGAAAGCAGAGAAAGCTGGTTATACAACTTATATGGTGACACCCGATAAGGATTTTGCGCAATTGGTAACGGAAAAAATTAAAATGTATCGTCCTGCTGCAAATGGAAAAGGTGTTGAGATTTGGGGAATTGAAGAAGTAAAAGAAAAATTTGAAATCGACGATCCAATTCAAGTTATCGATTACCTTGGAATGATGGGTGATGCTGTGGATAATATTCCAGGTTTACCAGGTGTTGGAGCAAAAACGGCAAGTAAATATTTGAAAGAATTTGGATCATTGGAAAACCTTTTAGCGAATACAGATAAGCTGAAAGGGAAAGCTAAAGAAAAGATTGAAGAGAATAAAGAGCTTGGAATTCTTTCGAAGAAATTAGCAACGATTATTACAGATGTTCCTGTAGAATTTGATGAAGAAGATTTAACGGTTTGCCCGCCAGATATAGAAAAAGTTACTGAACTTTTCACGGAGTTAGAATTCCGTCGTATGTTAGAAACGGTTTACAGAATTTATGGTTTGGATGTTTCGGGAATTATCAAAGAAGCGCAAGAAGAAATTTCTGCGGCAAGTCAGATTTCTTCGAATCAAGTGCAAATGGCTCAACAATCATTGTTCGATTTTACGTCTGATGAAGAAATCGTTCCACAAAATTCAGCTTTTACAGATATTTCAACAACGAATCATTTATATCAATTAATCGATACGAAAAAAGGTAGAGAAATTTTATTACGAAATATTCTAAAACAAAAAGAAGTGACGTTCGATACGGAAACAACTTCTTTGGATGCTTTAGAAGCTGAATTGGTTGGAATTTCATTTTCTTGGGAAAAAGGAAAAGGTTATTATGTTCCTTTTTCAACTGATTTCGAGGAAACAAAAGCAATTATCAACGAATTTAAACCATTTTTTGAAGATGAATCAATTTCGAAAATTGGTCAAAATCTAAAATATGATATTAAAGTTTTAAACAAATATGACATTGTTGTTTTAGGTCAGAATTTTGATACGATGATTGCGCATTATTTGATTAATCCAGATATGCGTCACAATATGGATGTGTTGTCAGAAACATATTTGAGCTATCAACCAGTTTCAATCGAAAGTTTGATTGGAAAAAAAGGAAAGAATCAAAAGAATTTCCGTGATGTTCCGTTGATGGAGCAAACTGAATATGGAGTAGAAGATTCTGATATTACAAATCAATTGAAAAATCTTTTCGAACCAGAATTAATCAAAGCAAATACACACAAATTATTCACTGATCTTGAAATGCCATTGATGCAAGTTTTGGCTGATATGGAATTGGAAGGTGTTAATTTGGATGTTCCGTTCTTGAAAGAACTTTCAGTTAAACACGAAGCGAAATTAAGAGAATTGGAAGCAAAAATTCAGGAAGATGCTGGAGAAGAATTCAATCTTAACTCGCCAAAACAATTGGGAGAAATCTTATTTGATAAATTACAATTAGATCCAAAAGCGAAGAAAACCAAAACAGGTCAGTACGCAACAGGAGAAGAAATTTTATCGAAATTGAAAGATAAACATCCAATTATCAATGATATTTTAGAGTACCGTCAATTACAAAAATTAAAATCGACTTATATTGATGCGTTGCCAGAATTGGTGAATCCAAAAACTGGTCGCGTGCATACAACATACGCGCAAACGGTTGCTGCAACGGGACGTTTGTCTTCTGTAAATCCGAATTTACAAAACATTCCGATTCGTTCAGAAGAAGGTCAGCAGATTCGTAAAGCCTTTGTTGCACGAGATGAAAATCATGTGATTATTTCTGCCGATTATTCGCAAATTGAATTGCGTTTGATTGCGCAAATGTCACAAGATCCTGCAATGGTAGAGGCTTTCAAACATGGAGAAGATATTCATGCTTCTACTGCCGCAAAAGTTTTTAATGTGGCGTTGGATGAGGTGACGCGTGAACAACGTAGTCAGGCAAAAACGGTGAATTTCGGAATTATTTATGGTGTTTCGGCTTTCGGTTTGGCAGATCAAGCGAATATTTCTCGTAAAGAAGCCAAAGCATTGATTGATGCGTATTATGAAACTTACCCAACGTTGAAAGCGTATATCGAAAAACAAGTTGAGGTGGCTCGTGACCAAGGTTTTGTAGAAACGTTAATGGGACGTCGCCGTTATTTGAAAGATATCAATTCGAGAAATGCAGTAGTGCGTTCGCATGCTGAGCGAAATGCTGTAAATGCACCAATACAAGGAACTGCGGCTGATATCGTGAAAATGGCAATGATTCAAATTCAGAAAGAATTGAAGAAAAATTATAAAACCAAAATGATTTTACAAGTGCATGATGAGTTAATTTTTGATGCACCAAAAGATGAGGTTGAAAAAGTTTCTGAATTAATCAAATCGACTATGGAAGCTGCAATGCAAATGGATGTTCCGTTGATTGCAGAAGTCGGAGTAGGAGCGAATTGGTTAGAAGCTCATTAGAAAAATATTATTTACAATAATTATAAAGCGTTACTTTTTAGTAGCGTTTTTTTTTGTTAAAATATCTATAAAATATTCTGATTAACAAATTCTTAACGAGATTAAAATATATCTTTAATTCATTATTGATTTTAAATTATATGAATAAAATATTTTACTTATTTACATTGTTTACGATTTGCTTAAATGCGCAAATTGTAAATTTAAAAATATTAGATCTTTCTGATAATTTTCCATTGGAC